>DAHVOF010000171.1 GCA_027318945.1 Actinomycetota bacterium
GACGTCTTCGTCCCCGATGATATGGTCCTCGGCGAGGTGGGCATGGGTTGGCATCAGGTTACCTCGGAATTGGCCTACGAACGTTCCGGTCCAGACCGGCTCCTCTCCTCATGGCAGCTTTTGAAGACATATCTGGCTGAACGGGGTGAGCATGCCGTTGACGTGGCTGAGCCAATTGGGCGTCTGATCGCGCGGTTCTTTACAATCCGTCAACTGTCATTGTCGGTTGCACGGGCTCTCCAACAGGGTCAATCTCCGGAGGTAGAGGCGGCAATAGTCAAAGATCTCGGCACCACATTTGAACAGGAGGTCGTTGCTGTTATGCAGTCGATCGTTGAGGATGACCCCGACCCCGGATCGCCGTCTCTGTTTGAATCGCTCCTCGCACAATCCATTCTCGTCTCGCCCTCCTACACCATTCGTGGCGGTACTACGGAGGTGTTGCGCTCGGTCGCGGCACGAGATCTAAGGAATACGAAATGAGCATACCGGAGTCAGATGGCGGGCTCCTTGAGGAAACTCTCACCCGTCTATTTTCAGAACTTAGCGATGCGGAAGCGCGCCAGGCCGCTGAAAGCGCTGGCTGGATGCCAGACTGCTGGGATTCAATGGAAGAGGCGGGTCTGATTTGGATTGGGGTCCCGGAGGCTGTCGGTGGTTCGGGAGGCGACCTTGGTGATGTGTGCACGCTTATTCGCGTTGCCGGTCGACATGCCGTGCCTCTGCCACTTTCGGAGTGCAGTCTTATCGGTGGATGGCTATCGGCACTTGCTGGTCTACACCTGCCAAACGGTCCGTTGACCGCCGCCATCCCTCGTGCGGGCGACACGCTGGAGCTCGAGGGCAACGTACTCAGGGGACGCCTATCGCGAGTACCCTGGGCCAGGAAGGCGGCGGCAGTCGCAGCAGTCGCGGAAGGTCCTTTTGGTCCGCAAGTCGTGTTGGTTTACCCTACGCAGGTTACCGTCATACCCGGACACAACCTGGCAGGGGAACCGCGGGACACTCTTCACGTAAACGGCGCCACCTTGGGCAATGAACAAATCGGAACGCCCCCCTTGGACCCCCGTCCTGAGCTGATGCTGCGCGGAGGTTTGTCACGGGCGCTACTTACAGCCGGGGCACTGGAGACTGTCGCGGCCATGACTATCGATTACGCAAGGCAAAGGCGTCAGTTCGGAAAGGCTATTGCCACGTTCCAAGCTGTCGCTCAACGGCTGGTGCTTATGAGCGCCGAATCGGAGGCGGCGGCGATGGCTGCGGAGGTGGCCGCTCGCCGCTTTGCTCACGTCGGAGTGGAGGCTGCATTTGAGGTGGCGGCGGCGAAAGCAACGGCGTCACGGGCGGCATCTGCTGTGGCAGCTCACGCTCATCAAGTTCTCGCTGCAGTTGGGATGACCCAAGAACACCCACTTCACCACTTCACGCGCCGACTTTGGACATGGCGGCAGGAGTGGGGGGCGGAGAGCTACTGGTCGGAAACGCTGGGGCGACAGGTCATAACCAGCGGCGCAGACAGCCTATGGAACCGTTTAGCGAATCCTTGACGTGCCGATGCACTAACAACACCTATTAGACCTATTCGTTCGCAGCTTGCACCTACTTGCCGGTGAAAAACGATTGATCGAGCCCTTCACCAACGGTGCAACTAAAGTCATGACGTGTTTACATTGATGCTTGCAATAATTTTTCATGACGCGTGTCGGATCGAGATGGATATTTGACATAGCCGTCTTCTCAGTGCTCACTTTTGCCGGTGCCAGGAAGACGCTCGATATGCAAGACCCAGACGAAGTAATAAATGAGCTGGTCCGCAGATGTCCATGACCAACAAGACGCCCTGCGAAGAACATGTGGCCGCCAGCCCAAGCCGCGAGCACCCTCACCGCTACAAATCGCTGAAATAATCCACCAAAATCTCGAAAAGTCCAAAAGTGACTGCATATAAGCGCAGCCTGAATAATTCCCAAAAAAGACCTGGCGCAACTCGAGTAGGCAATCTAGTGTTGGGAAATCAAAAGCGTTAGCGCACATCACGAGAGGGATAGTTATGAAGAAAAAACTTGCAATTGTCGCTGGAACCATGGCCATGGGCCTGGGAATAGTGCTTGGCGGTACAGGCGTGGCCTTCGCGAGCACCCCCCCGGCCAACCTAATGCTGGGCACGCCGGGCACAGCCTCGTGCGTGGGCCAGACCACATCTTACCTTGCCGCGTACCCTCATTTTGTACTCGGCATATCTGGACTTGGGAACCTGGCCTCTGCCGTAGGCCTCACAGTTCCACAGATCAAACAAATTGTTGACGAGTATTGCGCATCTTAGCGGAGTGACAAAGTCTGCTAGGGACCGTAGCATGGTCTCCTAGCAGACTCCAATTTGATCTCGGGCGGCCGAGTACGGAAGTGCTTGGGCCTGCAAACTGTTTCAGGCCTGGAGCGAACGTTGCCGATCTGTCATAACATCGGCTCGATTGAAACCCACGTGGATGAATTTCCCGCCCAGCAGAAGTTATAATTTGCTTGCGTTGCGAGGAAGCATGACCATCAACCGTGTTGCCCCAAAAGAATGAAAGCCATGCCCTGCGGCAATTATCGTTGGAGTTCAACCACTCGACCCAGCTCCTGGAAATATCAAATCGAAGCCGTCCTGAAGAATCCTCAGCTACTGCTCCAAAGGGCTTATCGACCTAACCGCTATGCGCGACGGATCTTGAGTCCCAGGCTTGGGATGGCAAACGACGCCAGCCAGAGTGGCAGGATTCTCTTCCCATTGCAGTTGAAATTGATAGCTTGTCCTTCACTTACCTCAAAGGGGCATGCTTGACTTGAGTACCGGCCTCCGCGAACCAGGAGGACGTGGCGTCCAGGCGCAACTTGTGTCTCAAAGGTCTCGTGCAATTCATAAGAACCGACACGCTTTCCGTCAACAAAAACCTCGTAAGTGCCGCGACGAACGTTTACACCGATAGTTGTCCGCGTAAGTGTTAGCTTTGCCGACATTTGCAGTCGCCTTTCCATTCGCCATTTCGCATCTGTGGGCTAGATTACGAAGCTAGCAAGTTTGGCTACGCGCAGCGAGCTTTTCGCAATCGAATGTTGCCCATTCAGCTTCCTTGCCCTGAACCTCGGCGACCCCTAACCGAGCGGCGATTGTCGGAGACTCCCCGACGGTTGTTACGATCAGGTTTAAAGACACTGGCACTGCAATGCTTGACCGCGGAAAGACCCGGGATCCTGGGAGCTGTGCACCGAATTGACCCGGCCCAACCCGAGTTCCAGGATGATCGCCAAGAACACAGATCGGCTGCCCAAACCTTGCCTTTATCACGTGTTTTGGGTAAACCGGCTGAACAGTCATCGAATTATCATGCATTAAAGAACCACTCTCCTAAACAACCACGAATATTCCTGCGCACAAACATGGCTATTCAGTCGAAAGCTCAGGACATTCAAGGTTTCGTACACCTCAACCGATATCCGCAGCTATCTCGAATGTCTCGACTAAAGCGTTCAAGTACCCGCTTGTTCGACGGACAACATATCCGGACTGGCCAAATGGAAAATATTCTCGCTATTGAAGAGCAGGGCCGCCACGACAACAAAACAACATCTTCCGTCCTGAAAACTGGACAAACACCTCGCAATCCGTAACTAACAACTGCCGCATTGGCAACCGGACTCCCGAAGTATCTACCTCAACAGTGAAGTATGCTTTTGCCATGGAACGCCAGTGGGAAGGCAGCAGGGCGATTCTTCATGCTGACCTGGACTGTTTCTTCGCCTCCGTCGAAGTTCTCGACAATCCTCGCCTGAGGGGTTTGCCGGTGATTGTCGGCGGAACTGGACCCCGTGGAGTTGTGGCAGCAGCCAGCTACGAAGCGCGTGTCTGGGGTGTTAGATCTGCAATGGCGATGTCGCAAGCTCGCCGACTGTGCCCACACGGCGTATATCTTGGCGTATCATACCCTCGTTACGCCGAGGTATCCAAGCAGTTCCACGATTTGCTGCATAGATTCACCGACGAGATCGAGCCAATTGGTCTGGATGAGGCATTTATGGATGCGAGCGGCTGTATACGGCTCTTCGGGCCGCCACAACTCATTGCCTCAGAGATCCGCAACATGGTCTTTAGTGAGCTCGGGCTTTCCGTTTGCGTTGGGGTCGGCACGACGAAGCAGGTGGCAAAGCTGGCATCCCGGCACGCCAAGCCTGCAATAGTGAATCGCTTCACTATTGCA
>DAHVOF010000188.1 GCA_027318945.1 Actinomycetota bacterium
TTATCCATAGAGTCCCTCCTCTAAGACACTGCCGAATTTTTCGATTCCAGGCAGCGGACTCATCCTAACAGAGCCAATATCAGACCGTAAAGGCGGAAATCCGCGGTATTGGGGGTAGGCATGCGCAGATTTGAAAGTCACAGAAAGCGGAGTCAGACAGATTATTACGGGAACATGCGACTGAATGACCTCTGCCGCAGGACGCGCTCGAGCCCGCCTTCAGACGCTCAAACCTGAGAAGGCGCTCGGCTCATTGCCTTTCGGCATTTTCAACGAAAATAATCCCCGGGTCTACAGGAGTCGCCACACACGAGGACGCCACTCGGACGCATTAACCGCCAAGAAAAGACTCTATAAAGAGCCGCGCATGCGTCGGCGACTCACATAGTCGAGCACATCCTCCGGAGCAAGGCGCCCAATCGGCCCTGAAGAGTATACGGAAATCTCGATAGCCCCGTCTGAGAGCAATAGAAAATTTGACGACTCGAGGGAACCTCTCTCCTCGTTGATATAACCCTGAAGAATCTGGCCAGTTTTGCGCATGTCAATGCCAAAGCCGACAGGAAACGTCAGTCCGTGAGATCGGACCATCTCCAAGGCATGTTCCTCGTTGTCAGCGGAAAACGCAATTACGTGTATCCCCATTGCGGACAGCTCGGCATCAAGCCTCTGGAAGCTTGCCAACTGCGCATTGCATCTAATGCACCATGAGCCCCTATAGGCCAAGACGACCCCGAGAGAACCAAACAGATCATCTGGAAGGACGATCTCTCCGCCTCCGACCTTCGCCATTTCGAGACGCGGAAATGTTGCCCCATTCTGTAGGCCTGCCATGCTCCCCCCGTTTGCTCGCGTGAAATCTTTGACGACCCTTGGATGACCATGGAGCCCATAGTCCGCTCCCCATAGCGTTCAGCTGCCATCATACCTCCAAGATATGAACAGAAAACTCCCAAATCAATCATCTACAACCTTGGAATAATGCTGATAAATTGGGTAAAAATATATGTTGGCGGGACGAGATTCCGGAGGCGGTTTTGGGGTCCGGATCTTGTTGAAGTAAAGCTGCCGACCTACTCACCGGGCGCACTGGAGTTCGTGAGAGGAGACAAAATGTCCGAATCAGCAAATACCCGACTCTTTAGACAAGCCAGGGACTTCTTGATTGCCAATGGCGAAGCTTACGAAGAGGCCTACCGAGGTTTTCAGCGCCCACAATTCGACAACTTCAATTGGGCGATCGAATGGTTCGACGTCATTGCAGCCAACAATCACAACCTCGCGCTGTGGGTTGTCGAGCAAGACGGATCTGAGCAGAAGATCACCTTTGCACAGATGGCGGAACGATCTAACAAGGTTGCAAATTGGATGCGCTCGAACGGAGTGAGCCGCGGCGATCGAATCATACTGATGCTGGGAAACCAGGTCGAACTTTGGGAAACCTTGCTCGCTGTCATGAAGCTGGGCGCAGTTGTCATCCCGGCAACCACACTGCTTGGTCCTGCCGATCTGAGAGATCGAATTGATAGAGGCCATGCCAAGCACGTTGTCGTCGGATCCGCGGATGTAAACAAGTTCAGCAATGTCCAGGGAGACTACAACAGGATCTGTGTCGGGGAACCGGCTCCTGGCTGGCTGAAATATAGCGACGCCTACGAGGCGTCAGGCATTTTCACGGCAGACGGCGTTACAAGAGCCTCTGATACCCTCCTGCTCTATTTCACCTCGGGCACGACATCCAAGCCAAAGCTCGTCGAGCACACACACGTCTCTTACCCATTTGGACACCTCTCCACAATGTATTGGATCGGAGTGAGACCAGGCGATGTTCATCTCAACATATCGTCACCCGGATGGGCCAAGCACGCCTGGAGCAGCTTCTTCGCCCCGTGGAACGCTGAGGCGACGATACTGGTGTACAACTACTCGCGATTCGATGCACCTTCCATGCTCGACCAGCTTCGCAGGTGCAGCGTCTCGACCTTCTGCGCACCTCCAACTGTGTGGAGAATGCTTGTCCAAGCAGATCTAGGCCATCGCCCCGAAGCCCTCCGAGAAGCCGTGAGCGCGGGAGAGCCGCTAAATCCCCAGATAATAGAACAGGTACGCTCTGCCTGGGACGTTACGATTCGGGATGGTTACGGCCAAACGGAGACATCGGCACAGATTGGCAATACCCCAGGCCAGAGGATTGAACTCGGCTCAATGGGCAGACCACTTCCCGGCTACGTGATCACTCTGGTAGATCCGATTACGGGAGATCCATCGTCAGACGGCGAGATCTGCCTTGATCTCGAAACCAATCCTGTCGGGCTAATGGTAGGGTACCGCGATGATCCGGAACTAAACCAGAAGGCAATGAAAGACGGCCGATACCACACGGGCGACGTGGCTTCCATCGACTCAGAGGGATACATAACCTATGTTGGTCGCACAGACGATGTTTTCAAAGCTTCAGACTATCGAATCTCGCCCTTCGAGCTGGAAAGCGTTCTGCTCGAACACGATGCTGTTGTAGAAGCAGCAGTGGTTCCCTCTCCGGACCCGGTCAGGTTGGCAGTGCCTAAAGCTTACGTGACCCTTGCCAACGGCTGGCCCGCTGACAGCAAGACTGCGCAGGAGATCCTCAAGTACGCTCGCGAGAACCTCGCACCCTACAAGCGGATCAGAAGACTCGAATTCGCTGAGCTGCCGAAAACTATATCGGGCAAGATTAGGCGTGTGGATTTGCGAGCTCGAGAGGTTGAAATCCACCACGATGATCTTAATGTCGAAGGAGAATGGAGTGATGACGACTTCCCCGAGCTGCGTTCTTAGCCGATCGAATCCTCCCCACGGATATATCCGGGGGCCTCTCACCCCATGCCACGTTTCGGCGACGAACACGACACGCTAGCAGAACTGATGGAAAGTCAAGAGCAGCTACGCCATCAGGCAGAGCAGCCCTGCAATTCATTCTCATTACTCCGCTATAAATTGGGCAGTTCATCCTCGCGACCCACTTGATGGATTCGCAAAAGCCTGGATTTGCTGTGTTGATTGCTCTACCCCTCCCTCGCGGAAGGAATTGCGATCCCATCTCCATCAACTGCAAATTTACTGAACCGAGCCTCTGAATTAGGACGCTATGCCAGCCGGACACGATGTAACGCGTTCACCCAGATAAGCCACGTTTCCGGCTGTACACCGCCCAGGTGACGACTCCTGACGCCGTTCCAACAATAAACTGCGGCGGCAAATACCCGCGGCATACCATCTATTCAGTCAGGGCGTATTTGGCAGGAAATTCACGGACTTTACATTCGAAATCCACTTCTTCGCCCCCTCTAATAATCAAAGTGCGCGGGGATTGTCTGGACCGCTTTCCGGTGATTGCCTCAAGAACCACGCTGCGCCACCGAGGCTTGCCAGGCAAACCACCCCGAGGCCAGCAATTAGCGTAGGCAGAACCACAAACGTGACGAGCGTCCCAAAAAGTAGTGGCGCAGTCACCTGCACCGCTCTATTGACCGTAGTGCGAAGTCCGACAGCGAGGCCCTGGTCCCGTGCCGGCGTGCCTTTTGAAAGCAGGCTGATCAATGCCGCCTGTGACACTCCGTTGCCAATCCCAAATACGATCATGCAGAACGCCTGGAGAAGAAACAACGGCGATATCGGTACGAGAATAAAGACGAAAGCCATTGAAAAAAGGCTGACGTATAGAAGCCGTGAATCGTCAAACCTGCGGTGCAACTTCCCTGTCATAGCCGCGGCTCCCGCACTCGCTGCCGATCCCAGAGATAGCACAATGCCAATCGAAAGCGGGCTCCAACCCAGATGATGGAGAAACACGACGTAGAACGAGTTCCTAATTGCGATGAGAGCGATCCTTATAATCGAGCCCAATATCGAAAGCCTTATAGAGGGCAATATAAGGAGTTGGTAGGCGCGCCCGAAATGTCGACCCTCAGATTCTGCGGCAGCGGGCGAAGAGCTTGACTTGGATTTCGCCGCGGCGACAGTGGCATCGCGCGCAGTGACTGAAAACGCGACTGCAGCAATAGCCGCAGCAGAAACAAGGAACGTTGTGGTCATACTGGTACGGGAGATCAAAAGCCCCGCCAAAAACGGGCCTCCAAAATTGCCCACCTGCGCAGAGACACTGAGCCAGCCGATCCGGTGAGCCCGCCTGCTCACATCATTTCGTTCGCGGGTCACAGACGTTTGAGCCCCTATCCAAGCCGCGGAGCGCCCGAGACCTGCGAGCATCTGCCACAATCCGAAAAACCATACGTTGGGGACTGAGATACTCAGCATCGTCGCCACTGCCGCGGAGATGGAGCCAATCAATACAATCCTGTTGCTACCCAGCCTGTCCGCTGCCGCGCCGATCGGAATTGCAAAAATCATTGGAGCTATGGAAACGATCGCCACGTCGGCGCCAAGTTCGAACGAGGAACCGTGCAGCTGAAGCACCCAAAGTGGTATCAGCAACATGACCATGGATTGAGAGGTTCTCTGTCCGATGCCGATGCTGAATACTAGATTTGCTGAGCGGCGCGCGATTTTGAATCCCCCTAGCCAAGGTCATGGGCATAATTTGACGCGGTTTAATCATATTTCCATTTGCTCCCGAACGTCG
>DAHVOF010000212.1 GCA_027318945.1 Actinomycetota bacterium
ATCACGCTGCAGCAGGTGCTAACTCGTCCAGACGAGTTCGATGTAATCGCCACGCTGAACCTGAACGGTGACTATCTCTCTGACGCGTTGGCTGCCCAGGTGGGTGGAATTGGAATTGCGCCTGGTGGAAACATCAACTACGTGACAGGTCACGGCGTCTTCGAGGCGACGCACGGCACTGCGCCCAAGTACGCAGGCCAAGACAAAGTGAATCCGGGATCGGTGATTTTGTCGGGAGTGATGATGTTCGAGCACCTCGGGTGGACTGAAGCAGCGAATGACATTGTCCGTGCTCTGGAAGCAACCATCGCCGATAAAATTGTGACTTATGATTTCGCTAGGCTCATGACTGGAGCCACAGAGGTTAAGTGCTCGGAGTTTGCTTCCGCGATTGTCGATCACCTATAAGCGACGGTTTTGTTCGGGCGACCGTCTATCTCTCACATATTCAAGATCTGTGTAGGTAGGACGGTCTTAATGAAGTGGAGTAGCTATGTCTCAAGTCAAGAAGGACCCCATCCACGTAGCCATAACTGGCGCTGCCGGTCAGATCAGCTATTCGCTGCTCTTCCGGATTGCCTCTGGAGCAATGTTGGGTGAGGATCAGCCAGTCGTTCTTCATCTCATCGAGATCGAGCCAGCCATGAAAGCTCTCGAGGGTGTGGTCATGGAGCTCGACGACTGCGCATTTCCCTTGCTCTCCGATGTCGTAATGACCACCGACCTAAAGGTCGGCTTCGACAAGACGTCCTGGGCACTGCTAGTCGGTGCGATGCCGCGCAAAGCAGGAATGGAAAGAGGAGACCTTCTTTCCATTAATGGAGGGATTTTTGGGCCGCAGGGTCGCGCGATACAAGAGAACGCTTCCTCGGATATCAGGGTGCTGGTTGTGGGAAATCCTTGCAACACGAACTGCCTCATAGCGCGATCTGCGGCGCCGGATGTGCCGGCGGAGCGCTTCTTCTCAATGATGAGGCTTGACCAGAACAGGGCTAAAACCCAACTTGCCAAGAAGGCTGGCGCAAAGGTGGACGATGTCAGCAACATCGTCATTTGGGGCAATCACTCGTCTACCCAATTTCCTGATTTCGCCAATGCACGAATATACGGGGTTCCGGTACCTGAGGTGATTTCCGATCATTCGTGGCTTGAAGGTGAATTCATTTCAACTGTGCAGAAGCGCGGGGCAGCAATAATCGACGCGCGTGGTGCTTCATCAGCTGCCTCCGCGGCAAACGCCGCTGTCGATTCCGTGAAAAGCGTGATCTACCCGACTGCGAAGGGTGACTGGGTTTCCCTCGCCGTGGTTTCCAGGGGAGAGTATGGGGTTCCAGAAGGGCTGCAGTTTGGCTTCCCGGTCGTGTCCACGGGTGAAACGTGGAGTGTGGCGGAGGGTATTCGTCATGATGACTTTGGAAAAGAGAAGATCAAGGCCACTGCTGCAGAGTTGGCGGCAGAACGTTCTGAGGTGGAATCGCTGCTCGGAAAGTAGTGCTTTCCTGAGCGCACTCATCTCGGATGCTGGGGGGAGGGTCGCTGGATGCACAGGCGCTGCCTGAGCGTTCGGCGGCCCTTGGCATTTGCGATCATTTTTCGTGGTTCGAGAATGTGCCTTGGGCTACTCCAATATATTCGAGAGTGCCTTTGCGATGTAGGAGAGTGCGTCTCCTGCCTGAAGCAGCCTATCCACCCTCCCTTTAAGCTTTATTTCGCCTGCGGAAATAGCTTCGGCGACAGACACAGACCCAAGGTGCAGATCCCTTGCCACGTTCTGATCGAGACTGATGGTGACATCGCTGGCGGCTTCTGTTCCCGCTATGAGTTTCGGACCGTCAGCTTCGAGGATCAGCGAGAACGAAACGTTTCCCCGTTCTGATACCAGTTCGATGGACAAGACGAGATCGTCGTGCGGCGGAGCTTGGCTGAGCTTCAGCTTCTCGAGTGTCCCGTTGCTTTTGTCGATCCAAGGCGGAGTGCCAATTTCTTCGTCCATTCAATGTGATCATAAATGACTTTTCGAGGTATTCGCTCCTGCGGCTTAGGGAGAAGGAGCCAGCGATGGGAAAGAAATTCGCACTGCAACGAAGTTGTGTTCGCCGTTACAGTCCTGATAAGAGAGTCGCGAATCTGGATTGTTCGTTGAGCAAGCCCCGGTCTTCGTCGATAAATTTCCGGCGGGCATAAGATGAGTTCATGGTGCGTCCTGAAAGCTGGATCAAACCAGTGGGTGAAAGTCCTACTCGGGTAATAGCCGGAGAGCCCGGTAGCAGGCCCCGGTCCGATAGAGAGATCTGTTGGGCTGAGCGGGGCGTCAAGAGCCTCTTTGGAGGGAGCAAGCGTGCGGGCCGTAGCGTCACCAGGCGTGAGTCCTGCAGCCTCGTCAAATTTACAACGGAGGAGCCGAGCCGCTCATGTCACGGCGAAG
>DAHVOF010000221.1 GCA_027318945.1 Actinomycetota bacterium
TCTCGCGCGCTTGGATCAGAAGCGGGAGAATTCAAGAACTGAAAAATCTCGGAGTTCGGGGCCTCACTTCGAACCCAACAATATTTGCAAATGCAATTTCTCATTCCGACGATTACGACGAAGAGTACTTCTCTCTCATTCAGACAATGGATATAAGGTCGGCTTACTGGCACATGGCATGCAAAGATGTCTCTCAGGCCGCCGAAATACTCGACGACGTGTACAAATCCTCAAATGGAACTGACGGTTTCGTTTCAATTGAAGTGGATCCTGAACTTGCACACGATACTGCTGGCACCATCAAAGCAGCCGAGTGGCTGTGGTCTACCATCGGTCATGAAAACTTGATGATAAAGATCCCGGCCACGATCGAGGGTCTTCCGGCCATCACCGAAGTGCTTTCAAAAGGCATACCCGTTAACGTGACGCTCATCTTCAGTCTTGAAAGATACAAGATGGTCATGGACGCCCATGTGAACGGTATCCAAAAAGCCCGCGAACTAGATCGAGATCTTTCGAAGATCTCTTCAGTGGCCTCTTTTTTCGTATCTAGAGTTGACACAAAGCTCGATCCGCAGCTTGACGATCTTGGCAAGGATGGTTCGAGTCTCGTAGGTCGAGTTGCAGTCGCACAGGCACAGGCCGCATACGTTTTGCATAAAGAGAGATACGGTCAATCCGACTGGTTGGCCTTGGCGAGTTCCGGCGCCCGACTCCAGCGCCCACTTTGGGCATCCACCTCTACGAAAAATGCCGCCTATAGCGACCTCCTGTACGTGGATAACCTCATAGCACCCGAAACGGTTAACACCATGCCCGAAAGCACTTTGATCGCCTTCGTTGATCACGGTGAAAGCAAAGACCGCTCAGCAGCATTTGCAAAGAACTCAGACGAGGTACTGGGCGCCTTGAAAAATCTTGGAATCGACATGGAATTTATCACAGAAGAGCTTGAGGCTGAAGGGGTCGAATCCTTCGCTCGGTCGTTTAGGGACCTCCTTGCGGCATTGGAGCAGAAACAGGCTGCCATATCCCGGTAATCGGAGTTATGCCAAAGAATTCTCGCTCGGGCTCACCTATCTACGAACTAACGAGACGCCGCTGATTTGCCCGCTTAGTTGCACTTCATTAGGTGACGTCAAAGCGATAGCCTCGACATCATGAGTTCCGTTGTCTTCACATTTTTCTCGAGAACACTTAGAATCAGCGAGATTTGCGGATTCTGGATCCGACCAAGGGCCGCTTTGTCGAAGTTGCACGAGTTCGGAGTATTAAATTCGCCACATGCTATCTCGAATGGGTTAGGTTCGAAGTCATGATTCGCTTTTCGTAAGCAAAATTAGACCTGCTCTTAAATGGGTGCCGGGATCTGCTCCCGACTTGCAAGTTGACAATGAGGTCGAAATGAGCATCTATGTGAATTCCAAAAAGCGTACTACAGGCGCAACTCTGATTATTTTTGGAGCTTCTGGCGATCTCACATCTCGAAAGATCCTTCCAGCTGTTGCGTCCCTACTAGACCAAGACCAGCTGCCAAATGAATTCTCGGTGATTGGAGTTGCGCGATCGCCACTCGGTAATGATGGGTTTCGCAACCTTGTTCGGGAGTCCGCAACAAACATAGAGTCGATCCAAACATTCATTGACAACTTTCATTACATTCAGGGCGACTACGCTGCAATTTCGACCTACCAATCTCTCGTAGCACTCCTCGACTCCATCGAGCGCACTCGGGAAACTGGAAAATCCAGACTTTTTTACCTTGCCACCGTCCCGGATCTCTTCAGTACAATCACTTCCCTACTTGGCCAGAGCGGGCTTTCCCGCAACGATACTTCATCATTCACAAGAATCATCATTGAAAAACCATTTGGTGCGGACGCCGCAAGTGCAAGGTCGCTGAACAGCGAAATGCACCGCTCCTTTTCGGAGGAGCAGATCTACAGAATAGATCATTATCTGGGCAAAGAAACTGTTCAAAATCTGTTGGCTCTACGGTTTTCCAATGCCGTGTTCGAACCAATATGGAACCGCAACTATGTCAACAATGTCCAGATAACAGTTGCAGAGCACATCGGAGTCGGCCATAGGGGAGGATTCTACGAAAGTGCCGGAGCGCTCAAAGACATTGTCCAAAATCATATGCTGCAAGTTCTGTCACTTGTTCTGATGGAAGCTCCCGCATTGATGACGGCGGAATCGATTCAAAATGAAAAGGTCAAGCTTCTTTCAGCGGTGGAGATACCGCCAATCCCAGACATTGTGAACCGGGCGGTAAGAGGCCAATACGTTGCCGGCGTGATAAGTTCGGAGGAAGTAAAGAGTTATCGCCAGGAACGCGGGGTGTCACCTACGTCGCAGACGGAAACCTTCGTTGCAATGCGGCTGGGGGTTGACAACTGGAGGTGGGCTGGAATACCGATATTTATTCGCACTGGGAAACGGATGGCTAAGAGAGAAACCCAGGTCGTAATGGAGTTCAATAGGGCTCCTCATCTCCCCTTCACTGGCGGCTCAGCAAGACAACTTGGACCAAATCGCCTAATACTGCGAATCCAGCCCGAAGAAGAGATCAAATTGATTTTCGGAGCGAAGGTTCCTGGTCAGGACTATAACATTCGTTCCGTTGCGATGGATTTCTCTTATGCCGATACATTCCGTGAAGTATCTTGGGATGCCTATGAAAGGCTCCTCCTGGACGCACTCCTTGGTGACCGGACTCTGTTCCTTAGATCTGACGAAGTCATCAAAGCGTGGGAAATTGTGGACCCTATTCAGCACGCCTTCGCAGATCCAAACTTCCCTCTGCACCACTATGCAGCCGGAACCTATGGTCCCAAGGAATCGAGCAGACTCCTTGGAGCCAGCGGACATTACTGGAACAACATTTGATCCTCGTTACTGATTCCCCGCTCTACCTAGTAACGCTATGTCTTCATGACGTGCATATGTTGCCAGCTCAACCATGACTGCTTGGCGCTACCATCCACTTCCGATGTTGCGAAGCTAACTCGGGGAAGCTAACGAAGGAACAGCACTGAAAAGATTGGAGTATGCATTGGATGACCTCTACATATTCATTACCAGCGACATAGCAAATACATTCGCGGAACAAGTCATTAGCTTTGGCGCAGCCCAGAAGATGCCGTGGAGCCTCTTTCTATCGGGTGGATCACTCGCTCCAGCCCTCTACCAGCATCTTGGGACGCTAAAATCCTTTCTTTCCATGGTCGGTTTCGTAAACATATTTCTAGGAGACGAGCGAGTAGTCAATCCAGGTGAAGGAACATCGAATATGCGGGGCGTTAGAATAACACTTGTTGATCCCCTCGCGGAGCATGGCAAGGCTCTGAAAACTTTTCCCCCGTTAACGGACTCCGAATTCCATAGACTTGAACCTATTCTAACGGGGGAACCTTCGATCGACTATAAACAATGCGAAGCCCTCGCTGACAGCTATTCCGCAGTTGTAAGCCGAGCGCCAAAACCCTGGCTGATCCACCTCGGCATCGGACCCGATGGGCACACTGCCAGTCTCTTCGCCCATTCTCCCGCATTGTCATCAAGCAATCATCAAAATCTTATTCGAGCCAACTTCGACCCGAGCGGGCTGAATCCCTTCTGTAGACTGACTCTGACCCTGGAAGCAATCTCCCAGGCCAGCCTGACAATCATAACAACAGCCGGTCGTGACAAAGCTAAAGCCGTCAGGGGACTCCTAGAGGGAGACCCATCGTTTCCCATCTCGCAAATTAGATCGAGTAAAGTAGTCCTGATAATTGACCGCGAAGCCGCTGTACTAATTAGCAATCAGCTCTGAAACTGAAAACCATAATTTCAGCCGCTCTCCGGGCTAAATTTTCTTCTTGAAAGATCTTTACAGGGTTCGTTCCGGTTTTGATAGGGTGAAACATATGTCTACCAACTACTCAGACCTCTCCACATCGGAGCTTCTTTCCCGTGCAAGAAAAGTGAAATTCAGCCTTTTCGGCAACGCTGTTACTTTCTCCCCGAAAGTCTTCATTCCGCTCACGACTCTTTGCCGCGATCGCTGTGGTTACTGCACTTTTTCTAAATCCCCGGCGCAGACCGTGAGTTCGTATATGTCGCTGCAGGAAGTGGTGAAGTTGGCAGAATTGGGGGAGGAGCACGGTTGCACGGAAGCCCTTTTCACCTTGGGGGAAAAACCGGAGCAGCGCTATAGTGCAGCTTCACGATTCCTCAATAGCCTCGGGCTCAGCACGACTGTCGAGTATATCCATTCGGCTTCCCGGGCGGTACTCGACCGTACGGGACTGATCCCTCACATAAACGCCGGCGCTCTCTCGTATGAGGACTTTTTGTACCTCAAAGAAGTATCCGCCTCACAGGGGATGATGATCGAAAGCTTGAATGGCGACTTGGAAGCTCACAGGAAAGCTCCAGACAAGACCCCCTATCGGCGAGTTCTAGCGCTCACCGACGCGGGGAAAGCTGCTGTGCCATTCACGACCGGGATTCTCGTCGGAATCGGTGAATCCGAAATGGACCGAATTGCAGCGCTCAAAGCTATCGGCGATATCGCCAGCCAGTACGGACATATACAGGAAGTGATTGTTCAAAACTTTCTTCCGAAACCGCACACAGCTATGGCTTCAATTAAACCTCCGTCTAAGACGGAGTATCTTAGAGCAATTGCGCTAGCTCGGCTCATCCTCCCCGCCACGGTTCACCTGCAGGCGCCTCCCAACCTTTCCGATGATGTCAGCGACTTGCTTAATGCCGGTATCGACGACCTCGGAGGAATTTCGCCGCTGACAATCGATCACGTCAATCCCGAACGTCCGTGGCCAGAGCTCGCCGAACTAGAACATTTGGTGTCTTCAAGCGGTAGCTTTCTAGTACCGAGGCTCCCAATCTACCCCGAGTTCAATACACCCAAATGGATCCATTCGAATCTCACATTTCAAACCATGTCCAACGGCGACTCCTTCGCGTATGCTCGAACTGATTCGTGGGTCTCTGGAGGAAACTCAGGACCGCCTGTCTTCGTAGACTCGGCGACCGTCGAGCAGGTCCCGAAATGGTCACTGGTAAGTGAAATCCCCTCAAAAACCTTGCCGTCGGAGATAACCGAAATCTGCGACGCCGCACTCGAAGGCCACCTTCCCGATGAGAAGCAGATCTACAAGCTCTTTACCGCCAGGGCAAGTGACTTGCGCTATGTGCTAGATACCGCCGATAAGCTCCGCCAAGAAATATCCGGAAACACCGTGACCTTTGTCAAGAACCGCAACTTGAATTACACCAATGTATGCACCTTCAAATGCAAATTCTGCGCATTTTCCAAAGGCCCGCTATCACTCAACCTGCGCGGAAAACCCTATCTATTAGAGCTGCAAAACGTCAGTGAAATTGTAGCTGAAGCAGACAGGGCAGGCGCAACCGAGGTGTGCCTTCAGGGTGGGATCCATCCTTCATTCGACGGCGATTACTACCTTCAAATCATCGACGCCGTCAAAAAAGGGTCAGAAAGAATCCACATACATGCATTTTCGGCGCTCGAAATCCACGAAGGTGCCCGTCGAAGCGGTGCGGATCTTAGAAGCTACCTCACCCAATTCAAGGACGCCGGTTTGAGGTCTTTACCTGGAACAGCCGCCGAGATCCTTGATGATGAAGTGCGAGCAACGCTTTGCCCAGACAAAATCAGGACCGACAGATGGATAGAAATCCATCGAACCGCGCACGAGGTCGGCCTTCGATCGAACATTACAATTATGTTTGGCTCGATCGAACCACCCGAAACCTGGGCAAAACACATAGCGATCACTAGGGACCTCCAAATGGAAACCCATGGTTTCACGGAATTCGTTCCGCTCCCGTTTGTCCACATGGCGTCCCCGATATACCTCCAAAAGAAAGCCCGAAAAGGACCTACGTTCCGCGAGGCTATTCTCATGCATGCTGTCGCCCGGATCAGCTACCAGCATCTAGTCCCCAATATTCAAGCAAGTTGGGTAAAGATGGGTCTCTCAGGTGCTAGACAATTACTTCAAGCCGGCGCTAACGACTTAGGTGGCACACTCATGGGTGAGAACATATCGCGCGCGGCTGGCGCTGAACACGGCCAGGAACTCACCCGCGATGACTTCGAAGATTTGGTGCAGCCACTCGGACGATCGCTCGCGCAGCGCACCACCCTTTACCAACTGCTATAGGATCACTTAATGGAGACATTCTTACGTACGCTCCTTCATAATTGATTTCATATAATTTGCCACCACTAGGAGTTACGTGACCGAAAAGCATTCTGATCTGGACCACACCGATCTAATAGTTAATCAGATCCTCGACCAACTCGACGTTGTGAACAATCGAGACGTCCTTCGTCACCTCATCTCCTCCGCAGTCACCATTGCCGGTTCTGACTTTGAAAGACTCGACCTGAAGATTGCTTCTGACTCACTTCGAGAACTCGCGAACGCTTTTCGCGTGTTCGAACCGTACCGCCTCCAGCGCAAGATCACGCTATTCGGCTCCGCACGAATAGGAGCTACAGATCCAACCTATAAGGTCGCCGTGGAGGTTGCCCAGCGTCTCGCCAAGCGAGGATGGATGACCGTCACGGGCGCTGGCCTCGGAATAATGCAGGCAGGCCTAGAAGGCGCCGGTCCTGAAATGAGCTTCGGTGTCAATATAAAACTGCCACATGAGCAGTATGCAAATCACGTTATTGCGAATGACCCCAAATTGGTTAGCATGAAATACTTCTTCACCCGAAAGCTGATGCTCGTCAAAGAGTCCCACGGGTTCGTTATTATGCCCGGCGGTTTTGGAACTCTTGACGAGAGTTTCGAGATACTCACTCTTATCCAAACAGGTAAGGCTGTTCCAGCTCCAGTTGTTCTTCTGGACGCAGAAGGGGGCACCTATTGGCACGCGTGGGAGCGATTTCTTGAGCAAGAGGCCGTCTCGCGAGGCTTTATTTCGCCGCCAGACCAAGCCCTTTACCTCATTACCCACAGTATCGAAGATGCTGTCAATGAAATCACCAACTTTTACCTGAATTACCACAGCCAGAGGTTTGTCGGAGACAGGTTAATCATCCGAACCAAGAGCTCTGTCACCGATGAAGAACTCGATTATTTAAATGACAGTTTCT
>DAHVOF010000078.1 GCA_027318945.1 Actinomycetota bacterium
TACCGCAGCCGACAAGAAATTGTCGATGCCCCTCTGAGCGACAAAACCGAGCGGGCAAAACGCTTCCCATCAAAGAATGCATGTGACCAATACCGTTTTCGTCAAGCATAACCAATCATGGAACGTCAAGTAAACACGGCGACCGAAATCTTCCTCCGGCAATTTCATCACTCGCTTATCGTGCTGCGTCCACCAAATTCCCAAGATAAATCAACGGAACGGAGCAGGTAATCCAAACTGTTGCTCCACCTCACATGACGTCTCGGTGACTAAGCTTGCACAAAAGATCAACCTAAGGTCTGGAGAAGCCTTGCAAGCGTTCACTCGAGAAATGGTATGTCAAGCGCTACATATTTGCCGCCGATCGCATTTTGCATTCCGTCCACCTCACTTGCCCGAGATTCCCGCCACGACACAACTATTCTCGCGAAGCGAATTCGCCATTAGCGTTAACAGAGCAAGCTGATGTCAGTGTCGATCCCCGACGAAGTCAGGGAGTTCCTGTCACACAAGCCGGAGATGGGCAAGCCCGAGCAGGTCGTTCCACTTGTGACCGTTGACTCCAAGGGCTTTCCGCACGCATGTCTCCTCTCCAGAGCTCAGCTTGACGCGACTGAAACTGAAATTCGCGCAGCAATAACCAGTTGGGGAACCCGTGCGAACATCAGAAACAATGGAGTCGCGCTAATACTCGTCACTCTTGCCGAGACAATACATCACATCAAGCTAGAAGTTCTGCGCGCCCATGACCAAAAAAAGGTATTACTCGTAGCATTTGAACCCGTTGAATACAAAGCCGATACTCTGGGAATCGTTGTCGAGCCAATGACCTTCATGGCCGGGCCATGGATCTCCAGCCTTGAACATTGGGATGAGACTGCCGAAATGCTTCGATCGCTCGACTTATCCCAGTAGTAACGTCTGCACGACCCTGCAGCCTCGCGACCTGCCAAAACACTCGACCCGAACGAACTCTTCAACAAGCACTTTTGCACCCTGGGCACGAAAGGGAAAACCAGTTATTTATTTGCGCGTCAGTAGATCGACAACTTGGTACGCACTCTCGGCTTGGCCGGCACTCCCGATAAATAATTGAGTTCATTAACGATTCTTGCCCGTGCTATGAGCAAGCGCGGGCAACTAATCCCTCAGATCTGATCTCGACCAACCAAGGCCCAGCCAGCACAATTGCCTGACTCGCGTCTGGGCCATCACGTGAGACCCAGACAACACAATCTCTCTATCAGTCGTACTTCTCTGAGTACACGTTTTTCGGATCGAGTCCAAGATCCACTAACACGATTTCGCACAGCTCCACCATCTCTGGCGGACCACAAATGTAGCCGATCTTTGCCTGCGACTCCGCCAGCAGCTCTGCCACCATCTCTTTGTCTATTCGCCTATGAAAGCGGGCGGCAGGGTGGCCTGGTTCACGCGTGAAAGTGTGGGTGACAGTCAGCCAGTCAAGGCTTTTCTCCAATTCCTCTAACTCTCTGCTGTAAATGACAAACTCAGAGGATTTTGACGAGAAAAGTAGATGCATCGGCACGCTCACATTTTTAGCCCGGGCGTAACGGATCATGGACATGAAGGGCACTACGCCTGAACCAGCCGAAATGAGGAGCAGCGGCCCTCCCATTTCCTGAGTCCAAGTGAAGGCGCCATATGGGCCGCGAACTTCAAGCTTGTCGCCGACCTTCGTCTGCTTTGCCAAAACCGGCGAAACAAGACCACCTTCCATTTCCTTAATGCCGAATTCGACGACATCGAACTTTGGGAACGGAGATGAAGCAATTGAATACGCGCGCTGTATCGGCCGCGGCCTTCCCTCCACTGGGATTCTTATGTTGTAATACTGCCCAGGAGTAAATTCCGTTGGCTCCGGCACCGCTATGCGCAAGGTGGTTGTCTCGGGCGTTTCGGCAATTACATCAATAACGTCAGCGAGCTGCCACTTTGGAGGAGGAGTCTTTCGAGCTGCACCTCCAGCATCTTCAGATGCGCCACCAGTTTGATTTCTTGCTTCAGTTTCCATATCTTAAGCTTATTCCCGCTTCCAGAAAACCACCAAATCCGTCAAGAGCGCTTTGCTTCAATTTCCCTCCGCTGAAGCTCGTGACGCTTGAACGATCTTAGCGAAACTCCGCCTGAATTCGATCGCCAATCCTTCGATCGGCAACACCATGTCCAACTAGGTCAGGATGTCTGAGGCCTTAAGCTCCTCCAGCTCAGCATGCGACAGTCCTAGAATTCCGCACAAAACCGGCTCATTGTGCTGACCTACCATCGGAGCTCCATGGGTGACCTTTCCTGGCGTATTGGAAAGTATGTAGGGTGGACCCGGAACAGCATGAAACCCCATGACGGGGTGATCAACCCTCTGGAATGCATTCCTGTAGGTCAGTTGGGCGTCCGCATAAAGGTCACCCATATCATTTACCGGAGCAGCATGTACACCGGCGGCGCGAATGCGCCCCACTAGAGCCTCCCTCTCTTGGTGCGATGTCCATTCGGCGATCAGCTCCTCAAGTCGATTCTCATTCGCTCGCCTGCCTTGCACGTCAGCGAATTCCGGCTCCTTAACCCAAGGCTCTCCCACTTCAGCGGCGAACCGTACCCACTCAGCATCATCGTGCACGCTAATTGCGCACCAGCGCTGGTATCCCGTGCAAGGGAACACACCATGCGGAACAGCATTAGAATCACGATTGCCCTGACGGTCCATTACTTCCCCGTCGGCAAAGTAACGCAAAAGCGCTGGTGCCATCCATTGAACGCCCGTCTCATACTGCGATAAGTCGATATGACATCCCACCCCGCCCCGCCGCACTCTCTCGAGACCAGCAAGGACGGCGACAACGCCATACGCAACGGCAATGTAATCGATATACGGGCCCCAAAGCAGGGCGGGCTGACGATCAGGCCATCCGGTTAGCTCCGTAAAGCCACTAAGCGACGTCAAGTGTGAACCGAATCCTGCGCGATTCGCCTGAGGCCCAGTCCTTCCCTGATTACACGTGCTTAAGGTGACAAGCTTCGGATTACACAACAGCATCGCATCGTGGCCGAGCCCCAGCCGATCCATCGCTCCGGGAGTGAAGTTTTCCACAACAACCTCAGCCCGCTCGATAAGGCGGATTGCAAGATCACGCCCCTTCTCAGTCTTGAGATTCAGCGACACGCTCAACTTGTTGTCGTTGGTGATGGCAAACATCGCGGCGCGCTCAATACCGGGGACATTCCCCGTATACGGAGGATAATTGGTGCGGAAGCCATCTAAACGCAGCATGCTCTCCACCCGAATCACTTCAGCACCATGCTCCGCAAGCGATTTGCCCACTGCGGGTCCAGCTCCATAACCGCCAAACTCTACTACGTGCAGCCCGGACAGCGCTCCCTCGCGCTTAGGCAGTTCACTCGTCACACCCGACCTCCCGTTGACGGCGGCCTCACGCCATAGCGAACACCATCGATTCTCAGCCAGCCATCGGGAAAACGAAGACTCGTGCCGAGTTCTGGGACAAACTCCTCCGACCAGACCTCTCTTGCTGCAAGCTGTTCGTCACCAGCTATATCCGCGGCAGTAGAGACGACATACCCTAGCATTCTCCTCGAATCGGCTTCAGCTAAAAACTCATCTTTGGTAACAGTCTCGAGAAACTTGGCAATTGCCGATTCCATCGTGGACACTTCCGCAAGCGTTACCGTCGCAACATCGAAGCTGGACCAATCCATGTCACTCAGAAAGTCGGGGGCCATGCCTTTGTCTTCCATCCATTCGACCATCCCTCGATTAGATTGGCGACCAGCAGCACCCCCATAAATTGCCCAGGTAACATATCCGTCCCGACAAGGCCAGATGTTACGCATAGCAGCGCCATTTATATTGCGCCCCACTAAGTAGCCACCCGCGCGCATGGGATTTTCACCCAAAAGGTCGAAGAAACTGGGAGCGTGCACCAGGGCCGGCAACAATCCAGCCTGAGCCGACATGTCCACATGCTGTCCGATACCAGTCAATTGGCGATGATGGTGGGCGATCATGGTTCCGACAGCCGCATAGCTACCGGCCCAACATATCGACTGAGGTAAAGTCATCCGTACTGGGGGGCGATCGGCATCACCCGTGAGCCACACCGCTCCACCTGATGACATCAATTCCAGATCAGAAGCCGGGGCACCCGAAAGCGGACCTGATTGACCATATGGAGTAACTGAAGTCAGTATCAAAGCTGGATTGCGCTCATGAAGCACGTCCCACCCTATTCCAAGGCTATCCAGCTTTCCCGGCTCCTCGCTCTCGAGGACGAAATCGGCTTCGTCGACAAGGTCCAAAAACCGGGCTCGTCCTTGCGCGGTGCCGAGATCCAGATCCAGCCTGCTCTTGCCCATGTTGTATGCCACCCAAGCTGCAGACGCCGTTCCGGATGGCCCCTCGATCAACGGAGCTAAGTGTCGGCCAAGATCTCCTCCTGGAGGGTCGAGCTTCTGGACCTCAACCCCAACGTCGGCTAGGATGCGACCAAGAAGCCATCCCAGCTCGCCGGTTAGGTCCAGAGCTCGGAGGCCGGTCAGCGGAGCAGATTCCTGCTCCACGGAGCCGGCCATATCAGCGCCCTGTTCTCGCCAGTGAATGAACCCAACCCTGCATAACGGATTTCGCAAGGGCAATCTGCTCTGGCGTGAACCACTGACTGGCATCTACCCTATCCACCGGATACACGGGTCGCATGAAATCGCTTTCGTACCCGAAAGGAATAGTGGCGTCAATGCCCATGCCTCCTTCGAAGCGGGTATTGCTCGCAGTCCATTCGCCACCGCCAGCAGTCATTCTTTCCGAAGGCTGGAATGTTTGGCCAATCCCGCCCGGGATTGGATTCAAGATGTCAGTGTGCGGATTAACGCGCGTAGTCAAGGCCCACATGATGTCGTCCATCGAGTAGATGTCGATATCAGTGTCGACAGCTATCGCCAACCGCATACCTTGGCTGCATGAGAGCGCGGCCCCGAGGAAGTTTCGCTGCCAGCCCTCCTCGATCTTGTTCCTTTTCTTGACCTGGATGATACAACCACCCCAGTCAGTCATGGAGTAAGGAATATTGACATCCTGAACAATTCCAGGCTGGAGACGCTCACACAGTTCAAAAATGGCTGACTCACGGACCGTAGTGTCGATGTTCGAGTCATCCAGAGTATGCACGCCAAGTGGGAAGATGATCGGCTTCGATTCACGCTTGCGCCTGGTTATCGCCGTCACATGGAACGTCGGAGCTTTATACGCTTTACCCATGTATCCAGCCCACTCCGGGTGGAAGTGGTATCGTCCCTGAGTGTCGTGATCCTCAGCCTCTTTGGTCTCGTAACGCTTGTCTCGTGGCTTCAGATATCCCTCGAGGACAACTTCGCAGTCGGCGACGGCATATGCATCCACCGTCTTGGCCTTCACCAGGCGAACCGGAAAACCTTGGACCGCGCCCGCCACGCCGAGCTCATCTCCTCCCTTGGGGAGAACGACGTAATCGAATCCGCCCCCAGCCATCAAAACCGACGACATAGGAAGTCCGAAGCACATGGTAAGCGGTATACCGCCTTCATCGTAGTAATGCTCAGTGATAACCTGCCACATGTGAGAACCAGGGCTGGCCTGGAACGTGCCCACATTGCCCCACCGAAAGTTCATTCGGTTGTATCCAATGTGAGTCCCGCCGTTGAAGTGCTTGCCGACAACAACGCTGTTTCCGCTCCCGATGGTGAGCTCCGACTCGAGGTGAGTATGACGTATCGGCACAACATACTTGTTCACATCCAGGTTCTCAGTTATAACCTCTTCCTGGCATGGAGCGCCATCTGTAATGATTTCAGGCGGAATGGGATGAGTAAGGGCGTGAGCTAGCTTGCGGGTACGCTCTTGCGGGGTCGCCCAACCAAACAGCTTGTCTACAACGTCGATATCGGCGAAAAGGTTGGTGACAACCTGGTAGTCGGGGTGTCCCTTGACGTTGTGAAAGAGCATCGGCAGTCCACCATCCAGATACTTCTGGACACCTGTAAGCTCGAGATCCCCAGACACCGGTACGTCTGTTTCCAAAAGTAAGCCGTTGCGGCGCATCCAATCGAGGCTTCCACGCAGCGATCGCAGGTCCTCTACAGAGGATGGCCCAGCAGCGTCAGTCGACTTTCCATCAAGGGTCATGAATCTACCTCCGGGGTCAGTGTTAAAATGATCCTAATATAGGACCGAAACGAATAATATTCCACCGCTTCTGGCTCGTGTCAACTCTGAGACCATGATGTTTTCTGGTATCCAGAATCGCATTATTTTTTTTGCCAAATGTATCCTAGCTACAATCGAACCGGATTTCCAATTGCAACCGTGTGAGATTTTCACAGAGACCACCTCGGTCAAAATTTCATATCCGGCATGGCAGCAGCCAAGCTTAGATCTTTTTTGCCTCGACGTATATCACAACTTCTAAAATCTCCTACCCTGAGGATTAGGACTATTTCAATTCCTCATCGTTCAGAGTGCACGCTATTCAAGCGCAACCAATTCTCATCCGAAGAAAATTTCTTTCCGTCATTCGGCCGACATCTGGGGATAAGACTCCGTGCCGCGTCATACCGAGCCAGGCGCCGCTACAGGGACGGCCTCTCTATAATACCGTCACGCAGTTGTGGGATTAGCTGCTCAATCCTGATTCATCTTCTCCGCCGAACTCTGGAGACCTACAGTTTGAAGTCTCACATTTTGCCGTTGCGGCATCGGGTCGTAAATGCGCAAATTCCTTTAACAACATGCATCATCACTTGGAGCTTCCTGCAGTTCGCGATAGGCGCCTTCTATGCTCAAGTGACCTTTGAAGAAAGGCCACACCTGCAAACCTCAAAGACGATTAGTACTATCGCGTCCGCCGGACGCTAGTGGCAACACTACGGTAAATTCGTTCCTGTTGGCAACCGCTAGCCTCGCGGCGTTGTAATTAATGGATGCAAACGCAATATCCTGCAGGGGAGCCATGCCCCTAGTGAATGCTGCCAGGAATTGACATGCTGGGACCGTCGGATTAAAGTCGAAGTATGGTCCGATGTTCGGACCAAAGAGGGAGGCACATTATGGCACTGGCGGAAAGGCCCGCCCCAAGCGAGACTCGCGCCGATCGCGGCCTGCGTGAATGGCTTGATGTCATAGACGGACTGGGGCATCTGCGACACATCTCTGGTGCAAATACAGAACAGGAGATCGGAGAAGTCGCCGACGTTCTACAACATGTTGCTGAATCACCAGCCGCGATATTCGATAAGATCCCAGGATACGACCCCTCGTTTAGAGTTCTGGTCAACAGCTTCGGCCACACCGACAGGATCGCATTGACGCTGGGCCTACCATTTGGCCTCGGAAAGGTCGCCCTTTCCGACACATGGCGCAAGAAGATCAAGAACATGAAATACATCCCGCCCAAGTTCGTGAAAGATGGGCCGGTAATGGAGAACGTGTTTCGCGGCAAAGACGTCGACCTCACTAAATTTCCGGTCCCCCTATGGCATCCACTTGATGGTGGACGATACATTGGAACTGGCTCATTCGACATAACACGGGACCCAGATGACGGTTGGGTCAACCTTGGGACTTATCGAGTAATGCTCCATGACAAAAATAGCGTGGGATACTACATTTCCCCCGGCAAGCATGGTCGCATGCACCGACAAAAGTACTTCGAGCGTGGCGAACGCTGCCCAGTTGTGATGGTTTTCGGAAGTGACCCTCTGCAGTTTCTTGCTTCTTGCACCGAAATTCCATTCGGTGTCAGTGAATACGAGTGGGTAGGTGCTATTCGCGGAAGCGCCGTCGAGGTGATCGAAGGGCCCGTAACTGGACTTCCAATCCCGGCCGATGCTGAGATCGTAATCGAGGGTTACGCCAGCGCTGACGACCTGAGGATGGAAGGCCCATTCGGTGAATGGACCGGGTATTATGCTTCTTCCAGCCGGAAAGAGCCTGTCCTGCATGTTGAAGCCCTCTACCAT
>DAHVOF010000270.1 GCA_027318945.1 Actinomycetota bacterium
AAGTTTGGTTTGGATCAGCCTGGAGCACAGGTGGAAGTCTCTGTGCGCAAAGGCGAAATAGTCTTAAGGCCACATGTGGCTATACCTGCAGACCAGGCATGGTTCTGGTCCGAAGAATGGCAAGAAAAAGAGCAACAGGCAGACGAGGATATCAAAGCTGGCCGTATACGCCGTCTAGAGTCCGTTGATGATCTCGACTCCTGAAATTGCCTGAAATCTATTTCGCTGAACAGTTCCACAAGGACTACAAGGCGTTGACCTCGGCGGAGCAAGTCGCCATCAAACAAGCACTTAATCGTCTCAAAGAAAACATGCGTCATCCAAGTCTTCGAGTCAAGAAAATGAAAGGTCGAGCAGACATATGGGAAGCAACACCAAGTAGGGAACTCAGGATGACATTCAGGTTCGAATCTGGAATCATCACAATGCGCACCTGCTGACATCACGATGACGCGCTGAACGGTTGAGTGGTACTTACAAAACGTATCATGGAGACTTATACATCTAGCACGCTCACTTGCGCATGAAACCCAGCAAGGAGTGAGAAACGTCGTCGCGTTGAGATAGGCGACAAGTTCCTTGGTCGCTGGTCTGTACGGGGCCTTTCTAAGGCTTGCACCAAATGCGGTGAAAGTCGCTCGTTTGGTTCTTCGGGGGGCATGGTCCAGCAATGAACTGTGCCTACCCGACAGATCGTCAGAACCATGATCACAAGCGCAACTCCGATGCCACACTCGACGATATGGCTTCCGCCACCGGCGCTGACAAGGACCTGTAAGAAATCGACTGCAACAATCAATACGATCGCGTCAATAACCCTTGCCTTGAGATCGTTTAGATCGCACACACGCAACAAGGTCCGCCAATCTCAAGACAGTTCACAAACAATTCGTCCAATCCAACGCTTGCAATGATAAGCGTCGCCCCGATCCAAAACCTATCCACATAAGGTGGCCTACACAGCGCACCTCAAGATCGGTTGGCCGAGGCTGCCGATGTTCTGTAGCTACGTATGCAAACTGCGCCAGATGTCAATGCCATTTCCGGCATTGTTCAAGGGGAGTAGTTTCCTGCCAATTCGGCTCGAGCGGGTCTGATGTCAGTCCGTGAGGGGGACGCCTCGAATGGCAAGTTCGGTAGCTGTGACGCCACCCGCCAATGCGACCACTTTGAATGCCGCACCATCCGGCTCGAAGATACCCTGTTCCGTGTAAATCCGCTTCACCACTCCCTTAGCGGTAAGAGGGTGGGAGCATTGTTGGACAAGCTTCGATGCGCCGTCATTGGCGAATAAGCTGGTTATGATCCAGACTCTCCGGGCGCCATGCGCCAGATCCGCAGCTCCTCCTATGCCGGCTATCTTCCTTCCCGCGAGCCGCCAGTTTGCCA
Source organism: Actinomycetota bacterium (assembly GCA_027318945.1). GTDB lineage: Bacteria > Actinomycetota > Acidimicrobiia > Acidimicrobiales > Acidimicrobiaceae > SCQM01. The sequence goes on from DAHVOF010000270.1 coordinate 1,390, forward strand.
GGTCTCCGTTGACGGAGACTTCGTAGGCCCCCATCAGTGCAAGGTCAAGGCGTCCGCCGCGAATCAGAGAAAACGAAGTGGCGCTGTCGATGAACGCTCCCCCCGCCACCACGGTTGCAAAGCCTTTGCCCGCATCTATCACGTCGGGATCCTCGTTGCCTGGTGAAGGAGATGGCCCGAGTCCGATTATGCCATTCTCGCTGTGCAGCATGACCCCCCGCTCATTGAGCGGCTCGACAGCTACTTGAGGCATTCCAATGCCTACGTTCACTAGCCAATCGGATTCGACGTCCAGTGCCACTCGCGAGCCGATCTCCTTCATTGTCCATAGGGCATTTTCCGAGCCGATTGTCATTTGACCAGTCCCAGAAGACCTAGAGCATTGTCCCTAAGAACTTTCGTCCTAACTCCGTCCTTGAGAGTCAGCTGCCCGAACTCTTCCAGCCATCTCTTAGGCGGGAAAAGCGGATAGTCCGATCCGAAAAGGAACTTCTCGGGGATGATCGAATTCATGTATCTCAGTGTTGTCTCCGGGATGTATTTCGGCGACCATCCCGAAAGGTCAACATAGACGTTGCCCTTGTGGCGCGCAATTGCGACAAGCTCTTCGTGCCATGGCCACCCGGGGTGGGCTGCGATGATCGTCAAGGTTGGGAATTCCGCTGCCACATCGTCGATCGCCGGAAACGGGCGGCCGTATTTCATGTGCAACCCACGGCCTCCGGGAGCGCCGTTCCCGATGGCGGTAACCCCCGTGTGGAAAATGACCACCATCCCGAGACTTTGACAGAGGTCCCAGATCGGAAAGAAGCGCTTTTTGCCTGGCGAGAACCCTTGCGTAATTGGCTGAAATTTCATACCGTTCATGCCGAGCCCTTTGCATCGCTCGACTTCTCTAAGCGCCTCGTCGCCCTTGTGGGGATCGACAGATCCGAATGGGATCAGGCGGCCGTTCGATCTTCGGGCCAGGTCAGCTACCTCGTCATTCGATATTTTGAGACCAGTGGTAGTTTCGGAATCGACATCGAATATGACTGCCATACCGTTGAGATCTTTGTATACGTCCACCACGGCCTTGGGTGCTTCGTTCTGTGAACCAAATAGCCGTCTCGCATCCTCGTTCCGCTGTTGCGTCTGCTTTGCCCTGTCGCCCGTGTGGACATGCGCGTGAACATCGAAGACCTCGATCTGGCTATAGTCGATGTCGTTGGTGGTTGTGGATCCTGTTTCGCTCAATTGTTCACCATTACCAATCTGTCTATGAATGCACCGGATGTGTGGATGTAGTCGGGGTCGAGATAACCGTCGACTATCTCTGAGACTTCAGCGATGACTATCGGCGCTGCCGAAGCCATCACTGCATTGAAGTTGCGGGCTGCATGCCGGTAAACGAGATTTCCGGCATGATCGGCTTTCCAAGCCTTTACTAGGGCGTATTGTGCCTCGATCGGTTTGCATATCAGGTATTGCTTGCCATCGATCTCGATCTTCTGCTTATTTTCGGCAAGCTCGGTACCGATGCCCACCTGAGTCAGGAATCCGCCCAGACCGGCTCCTTGAGTCCGGATCCGTTCAACCAGGGTTCCCTGGGGTTCGAGCTCGAGTTCCGCCTCACCCCTTTCCAGCACTTCGAGAAATCCTTTCGAGGTAGGGCCGACCGGATAAGAGCACACGACCTTCCTGACGCCGCCATATCTGAAGAGGGCCTCATGCCCCGCATTATTAGCCACTACAGTGAGTCCTGTAACTTTCCTGCTCGCCAGCGCTCCAATCAGGTTGCGCGGATATCCTGCGCCGCCAAACCCTCCACAGAGGATCGTTGCGCCGTTTGGAATATCGGCAACCGCATCTGCTGCACTCGCAAGGATCTGCGTCTTTGTCATCAAGTCCTCTGCTATCGTTCGTACACTGCTATATCGTCATCATGTTCATGTGGCCGCCGTTCTGACGTGAACGCTGGCCGCTCCAAGTTCTATGAGTGGTGATTGGTCCGATCGGACAAATCCGCCTTTCCACTCAGGACGAGGGAGAAGTCCGGCCGCCTGATAGTAACTTCGTCTACGTTCCTGCTTTTCACGAGCTTTTCAACAAGCTCCGTCACAGGATTCGCTGGCTGTAGGTAATCATTCGGCCGAGCCGATTCCCTCATAGTGTTGACTTCCGTTTCTCCCCCTACGGCGTATCTGAGCAGAAGTTCATCGTCAGGGATGCCGCTGCCGAAGGACTCGCGAATGTCATCGAGTGAAGGTTCGACCCGTTCCGCGGAGGCGAGGTCGTTTGCTCTACGGCGGTTTAGGATGATCTCTCTGGCTTCTGCTTCAACCCCTCGGCCTGCCTCATCCCCGTAGTCGCCGAGCGTGTACTTTATGATCTCATCGGTAACGACCTTATATCGCTCCCCATTGAGTATGTTGATGGTCGCCTGGCTGACCACGAATTGCGAAAACGGCGTGACCATTATCGGATAACCCAAGTCGGTGCGGACTCTGACGCTCTCGTTCAAGACTTCGGGAAGCTTGCTCTCCATGCCGATCTGCCGAAGTTGGTGGCGAAGGTTGGAGATGACTCCACCAGGTACCTGGTGGACGTACTGCGCGTAGTCGTATTCAAAGGGGGTTCCCAGGGGAAACCTTTCCCTAGCCGCCATTGCCGTGAGTTTTTCCGATGCTCGCCTTAGTGGCGCCTCGTCGATTGCGGTGGAGTGACCGAGTGCGCGAAGGTTGCTTGCAGCGTTGAAGATTGATGGCTGCGAAGAGCCATTGGCAAGGGGTGGGACTGCCGTATGGACGGTGTCGATGCCTCCCTCGACGGCCTCAAGCAGCGATACTGGGCCGAGTCCGGTGGTGCAGTGGGTGTGAAACTCGATTGGAGTGCCACATAACTTGCTGATTATGGCTGGAACGATTGTCCGGGTCCGTTCGGGTGTGAGGAGCCCGCCTGGGTCTTTCAAATATACCTTGTCGGCACCTAGTCCGACTGCCTGCTCGGCCTTTTGCGCATAATATTCGTCGGTGTGGACAGGTGAGAGGGAGAAGACCAGTGCCACTACCACCGACAGGCCCGCTTCGTGAGCGAACCGGACCGTTGATACTAGGCGCCCCGTCATATCGTTCGAAGCCTCCATTAGATGAAGCCGCCTGATGCCATTCGCAGCAAGACGAGACAGGTATAGCTTCTGAAGAGCTAGCGGCGCGATGCCAAATGGGGCCGGCGAACCGGCTCCCGCCATGGCAGCAAGCGGGGTGTTGGGAAGGGCATCCGCGAGGAGGCGGATTCTCTCCCAGGGATTTTCGCGCAGCTCTCTTACGCACTTCTTGAAATTGCTGTTGGCAATTACCTCGAGAGCGACGAAGCCCGCCTGGTCCATCTCTTTGGCGAGGGCAAGCATCATGCTCGTCCGCATCCCCTGGGCCCAAAGGCTTGCATGGCCGTCACGAAATGTCGTATCAGTAAAGCTTATTTCTCCCACTATCCCCCCAGCATGGTTCCCCCGAGCCAGCCTATTTTCAGCAACCAAAATCCTGTTGCATGTGCCAGCGTTAGCGATTTCCGGAACGGTCCGGATCGAGAGCGCAGCAGGATCGCAAAGACCGGCAATTTCTGATCTATGGGGACATTAGCTGTTGCGCGAAAATCCGTCAAGGCGGAGCAACGGGTGACGCAAGAATGTGGTAGCCTCAAAATGCCCGGCTCCCGCCCTCTGAATAAGGGGGATTCGCTGCCGGTAGAGGCAGGAGGGGCCACCAGCAGCAAGCACGACGAACAGGATTTTCGTACCAGGACCAGCTCGTCATAAAATAATTAACTAGCTGGCGGGTGGAGGCTGCAGGCGGAAACTCAGCGGGCAGGTAGAAGAACAACTGGGGGGAGAAAATGATTAACCGTCAAAGGGCTGGGAAATTGCGTCCCAGCACTGCAAGCAAAGCCATCGCGTTTTCGATGGTTGCCGCCACTGTGCTGGCCGCATGTGGTGGAAGTTCAAGTTCGTCGTCGACAGCGACGACCTCTGCTGCAACAACATCGACTGCTGCTTCGAACAGCCCGGTCGTATTCCACGTGCTGCTCTCTGAAACTGGTGCGGGAGCCTTTCTTGGCAGTCGCGGGGCGACTTCCTTGAAGGCGCAAGCAGCATATATAAATGCCCACGGAGGAGTCAACGGCCATCCAATCCAGCTAGACATTCTTGATAACCAGTCGAGTCCGTCGACGAACGTCTCACTCGCCACTCCCTGGATTGCCCAGGGGGTCCATTTCATCTTGAACGGCTCTCTGGCCGGAATCGATCAGGCCGTCGATGCCTTGGCCACTCCGAATGGACCGTTCATTTACGACCTTTCTCCAGGTACCTACCCTACCCCTGGAAGCATGGTTTTTTCGAGTGATATCTCGACGAACTCCCTTATAACGGCCGACCTAACATATTTCAAGTCGAAGGGATTGACTAATATAGCTGCGCTGACCTCCACTGATGGCAGTGGCGTCGATGGGCTCAAACAGCTCAAAGCTGTGCTGGCCGAACCAGCGTTTTCGTCGTTCAAGCTCCTGACGAGCCAGACCTTCGACCCAACATCCGTCAGCGTCGCGACACAGCTCTCAGTGATCAAGGCGCAGAATCCGCAGGCGCTGGTCGTTTGGACGACCGGAGCACCTTTCGGAACCGTGGTAAAGGGGATGTCTGCCTTGGGGATGAGCAACATCCCGACCACGACTACGGCCGGCAACGATCCATATGCCGAGCTGCATAGTCTTTCTCCCTACCTTCCTAAGAATCTCTACATTGCGTGTGGCCCACAAAACATACCGCTAAGCCAACTGCCGTCAGGACCAGTAAAGACTGCGGACACGGTCTTCAACAATGTCATAACCGGCGTCGGTGGGCATCCCAGCGACGCTTACGGCTTGACCTGGGACCCTATGCAACTTCTTGTCGGTGCCCTGAAGAAGCTTGGAGTCAATGCATCCGCTAAGGAGATTCTCAACTACATGCAGAATCTTCACGGCGTTGCAGGGATCGACGGGACTTACAACACGAGCGTCAGCGACCACAGAGGCCTGGTGACCAGTGACCTTTACGTCGCCACCTGGAGTGGGACCGGTCTTACTGCAGTGTCGGGACCCGGAGGAGTGCCAACGGCGGGTTAAATCTGATGGAATTCGGCGGCGGAGATGGTTCCGCCGCCTGAAGCCATAGCCATGATGCCAGCCATTCATTCTGGCGATCAAGCCCTACGGATTAAGCGCCCGCATAAGTGTCCTCGCATAGGAGTAGCCAAGGTTGGATTGCGTCCAAAAACACCAAGTGCTTCCACGTCTCCAAACCCTGGTCCCACGTCAGATCCTCGAAGGCGGCAGTCAACCCGTGTTATGCGCCTTCCTATTTCGTCGGCACACAGCGGCAGCCTGAGTTCCGTATGCATGCTGGTTGCCGAATGGCGTTGACCGCCCATTCGGCGGTGTGCGAAATGCAGCCCGCTGCTTCGCGCGAGTTAGTCTAATCGTCCAGAGAGGAGCCATTCTCATGAATTTTGACGAGTACCACGGCGCAATGTTCAGCCCGAGCTGGAAGGCGTCTCCGAGAAAGTACGACTACGTTGTCGAGCGCGATGTTAAGATTCAAATGCCCGACGGAGTCCGGCTCAGCGCGGACATTTGGAGACCTGACACCAGCGACGAGTGCCCC
>DAHVOF010000278.1 GCA_027318945.1 Actinomycetota bacterium
CGCTGGCCCACCGGAATTTCCTCTTCCGGCTCGGGTCGGAAAGTCGGTTGGAGATCCTGGTGGCGGGCCAGGCGCGGCCAATCCACTTACGGCCGGGTCGGGGAGGCATGTTGCTCCATGTTTGGAGGCAGGCGGGCCAGCCGAGAGGAGCGACACAGCCTCGCTGCAAAGGGTTGGGCCGCCGCTAGCGATACCAATGGTATTCCATTCAGGGGTGTTGGCCGCGGAGCCTTCGGCTTCAGGATCTGTGCAGCTCGATGTAAGCGCCGTTTCCCAAGCGGTGCTTCAGCACATTTCATCTGGCAATGGAGGACATGCCCTAATTTTGGCGATGCACCCGGCGGCCCTCGGGCACATGGAAGCAGTGGTTTCTATCGGGCATGAGGGAATACAGGTGTCCCTGAGGCCCCAGACAGAGGCCGGTCATGGAGCTTTGGCATCTTCGCTTGACGCACTGAAGAGCGAGCTGGCTCAAGGGGGTATGAATGTCAGCGTCACGCTTCGCCATCCAGGCTCGCAGCCACAAAATGGATCATGGCCCTCGCCCACAGAACCTGCTCATGCATCGGAATCCGGGCCAGGCGCGACGATGCAAGCCGCAGTTGTTATGTCCACAGGTGGACAGATACATCTGGTCCTATAAAGAAAGGAATTTGGCCATGACTGCTCCCATAAGTTCCGTTGGCACGTCTACGACATCCGTGTCATCGACATCGCCTGCATCAAATGGAGGCTCCTCGAGCGGATTAGGAAGCCTTATTCAGCCGAATACGTTTCTGACAATGCTCGTGGACGAGATCAAGTATCAGGATCCCTTGAACCCGACAAGTTCATCGAATTTCATGGCTCAGCTTGCGCAGCTGTCGCAGGTTGAGCAGCTCTCGACTGTCTCTTCGTCGATGCAGGTTAGCGAGGCAGCCGCTCTGATAGGAAAGTCCGTGACAGGGACGGATGCCAACGGGAAGGCGATCTCGGGCACTGTTTCAGCAGTAACGAACGGAGCCAACGGTCCAACCCTGGAGGTGAATGGGACGTTCATAGATCTCTCATCGGTAACCAAGATTTCATGACGGATCCGTACTCGGAGTTTAACGGGCGAGACCTGAAATGGATCAATTCGAATAAACAGCCAAGAAGCTAAGCATGGATGCGCTTTCCATATAGTTAGGAGAAAAAATGCCAATTCGTTCGCTTGGAGCTGCTGCCTCGGGAATCGTGACGATGCAGACAGCGCTCGACACAATAGGAAACAACATTGCCAACTCTGAGACTGACGGTTTCACATCTCAGACTGCGAACTTTTCTGACCTGCTCACTCAGCAGCTCCAACCGGCCACGGGGGCCGTCGGCCAGACTCAGGCAAGCACCAATCCGTCTGCTATAGGTTCTGGTGTCCAGATTTCCGGTATAGAGACGAACTTTTCGCAGGGCGCGGTGCAGCAGACGGGAGTGAACAGCGACGTTGCCATAGAGGGCAACGGCTTTCTCGTAGTAAGCCAGGGAGGGAACACCTTCTACACGAGAGATGGAAATCTCCAGCTTGATTCCAATGGCCACCTTGCAACGGCAAGTGGTGGTTTGGTGCAGGGATGGGCGCCCGGCCAGGCGACCACGTCTCCACCGACCCCGATAAGCATCGTGGTAGGGTCGAGCGGAGGACCGTCTCAAACCCAAAATGCCCTACTATCAGGCAATCTGCCAGCCAATGCGACGGGTCCTGTCACGCTCACTACGACCATCTACGATTCCCTGGGAGACCAGATTCCGGTCACTCTGACGTTCACGCCGACGATCGGAGCGAACGGGACCGCAACCTCCTGGTCCCTGCAAGGCACAGTCACCGGGGCTAGCCAGAATCTCTGGAATTCGCCTCAGACCCTTGTATTTGGTAGCAATGGGCAGCTTGCGTCGGTCAATGGCACGGCTGTCGGCACCGGCCAGACCAGCCTCGCAATCGATAACGAGCCCAGCAATTACACCTGGGCGGGCACGACCAAGCCGTCCTTCGACTTCCCGGCGGTCGGATCACAGCAGGCAGTCACCCAGTTTTCCGGTTCTCAGACGTTAGTGGTCGCTTCCCAGGACGGTTATTCCTCCGGCACCCTAGAGTCGTATTCAATCGGCTCCGACGGTGTGATCACGGGAAGCTACTCGAACGGGGATAGCGCGACTCTAGGAACTCTGGCACTTGCGCAGTTCGCGAATCCCCAGGGGCTCCTCGACATGGGTGGAACCTATTTCAGTTCCACGATTGCCTCCGGAAATGCCCAGCTCGGGCAGCCTGGTGCCAATGGACTCGGTACCGTGCAGGGCGGCGCTGTCGAAGGGTCGAACGTCGACCTGGCTTCTCAGCTTACTCAGCTGATCGAGGCGCAGACGGCGTATCAGGCCGATACGAAGGTCATAACGACGACGGCCACTGCGATGCAGTCGCTGATGGCGATGCCGTAGCGGATTCGGCGGTGGCTGTGAGTCAGCTGGAGCTTTGTTCAGGAAAGGCTGAGCGCCTCGGACAGCCGATCAGAGGCTGCCGAGGCGGCAATCTTTGTGCTTTCGGCTATTTGGATGATGCGCCCTAGGGCGGACGCCTTGCACGCGGCCTCCGAAAAGTGTGTTGCGTCACTCATGCCTCGCTCTGCGAGGCTGGCGAGGTGGCTTGGCTGGCTTGCGGCTTCGCGCATCTTGTCAGCAAGGTCATTGAGGTCTACCTCGCGCCAGTAGGACTCGCGGAAGACGCCCGTGCTCTCGAGTGCGGGAGTCTCCGTAGTCCTGACGATAAGCGAGTTATCTTCGCTACAGAACTCGCGATGGCCGCCGACGTCCGGGCAAATAGTGGGGAGCCCGTAGGCCAGCGCCTCAAGGAATGGCAAGCCGTATCCTTCCCCTCGAGTGGGCAGCACGAAGGTGTCGCACTGAATGTAGAGCGCGAAAAGTGAGTCACGTGGCACGTTGCCTGCGATGACGTGGACTCGGCTCCTCACCTCGGACAGACGTGCAGGTCCTAAAATATCGGCGAGCCAACGTTCGAAGTCCTCCGAGCTGATTCCGCCCAGTTTGAGAACGAGTTCGGCTTTGGGCGTCTCCGCTGCGACAAGGCTGAACGCCTTTACAAGTGCTTCCGGATTCTTTCTCGGTTCGAAGTTGAAAACAGACAGGAATCTGAATGTGTCCCTGGCAATGGAGTTTCTCAGTTCTTTGACGCAGGTAGGGTCTGGGATTGAAATCCCCGGAGGCACGATGACCACGGAATCCGAAGGCGTTCCCGATCTGATCAAGATTTCGGCGTCATAGTGGGAAAAGCACCAGACTTCGTCGAACGGCTTCAGTGCCCGTTGAAATTGCAGGGCAAGCGGTGCTGCTTCGAAGGTCGTTCTGGCAATCCGATATGTTGCTCTTACTCTGGGGCTCACCTCGGCCAGCCACCCTGCAGGAACGTCTATGATCGCGACGTCGCTCTCGATGCGATCAGAAAACCTGAGCGGTACGACAGGTCCAGTTTCGGGCTGTCCGTCAGCGCTCCGATCGACTGCTATCTGTGTCACCTCTGCTCCAGTCGCTGCGAGAGCTGCCAGGTCGAGAAGCCCCTTCGAGGCTTGAGAGAATCCTGATAAGCCGTTGAAGAGTCCGAAGTGGCCAATCCTGAGTCCGGCCTTTTGTGACGGTAGGGTTTGGATTGGGCTGGTTTGTTTTCGGGGAATGCGGCGAGCCACGGCGATGATGTCGAGTGGAGCGATATCCGGTATGCTCCTGCATCCGCCGTCAAGTGGCACAAATCCGCTTTTGGATAGCATCGCCTTGAGAAGGGGAACGGGATAAGGGCGGATGTGCGACGAGTCCAGCCAGAAATTGTGAAGCCCGACAGCTGAGTTCGAGAAGTCGGGGGTCTGAATCAACAAAGTTCCTCGATCTGAGATATTGTCGTAGATCCACTCGAGCAGCTGCTCCATTTCCGATGGCTGCAGGTGCTCGACAATGTGGCCGAGAAAGACTCCGTCGAACGAGTTGAAGTCCATTCTGTCCAGGTTGGATGGCACGTATCCCTCTTGGATTTTGAATCCGTCGGCCACCAACCTGGAGACAAGTGTCGGATCGGCTTCGACCCCCTGAACCTCTTTGCCCTGACTTCTCAGCACTCTGAGCATCGAGCCCTGGCCGCACGCAAGATCTAGGACCGACGTGCAGCTTTTCAAGTAGCCGGATAGGCTGAGTGCCACAGAGTAAGTGGCCTGGTCCCCTCCTTCGAAGTCGTGAACGTAGCCGAAGTGGCCTACCTTCTGGAATTCGGCCTCCGCGACGATCATGCGGTAGGGACCTCCTGACCAGACGTCTGGGGTCTGGGCTGAAATGGAGGCCAGTCTCTCGCGCGCCGACGCGATCTCCACGCTCTCTCTTGGGTTAGCTCTCCCTTCGAAATATGCGGCCAAGCGCAAGGCGGACGAGATGTCACCGGCCGCAACAAGGCGGGAGAGGAGGTGAGCGGGTCTGGCGCGGTTTCCGTTCATCGCGTCAGAGAGGTCGGATTCAAGCCGTGAAAGGGAGTCCTGTGGGACTTCTCCGCTCTGCAAGCTGACGAGAGCTTCTTGGGCGATCTTGCCGACCCTCGTCCACGTGAAGCATTCGGCCCTCGTCTTGGCCGCGCTTGCCAACTTGTCCAGGTCATCTCTGCCGACTGCCACGCTGGTGATTAGTTGAGCCAGTTGCTCGACGGACGGCTCGAGCCAGTAGTACCTGTCAGCTAGGAGGTAATTTCCTACTTTCGGCTGCTCGGCCACCATGAGAGACGATGGGATGAGAAGCGACTCGGCCGGTCCGCAGAATTCGTTCGTGGCTCCGCCTAGCGTGTGCATTACGGGGGTTCCGATGGCCATTGCTTCGAGAACGGGCAATCCAAAGCCCTCCGAACGGTAAGGTTGAACCAACAGGTCGGAAGTTGCCATCATTTCAAGTAATTGTCTTCGAGTCAGGTGCCCGCTAACAACTGACGATCTGGCCCGAACCCGCGGGTGTGATGCCAGGGACTCGTCAAGAACTGACTGGCCCTTGTAGAAAGTGTCCCTTCCAGATTCTTTGACGACGAGGTCAAGGGAGTTCAGCACCTTGTTGTCGATGGTGTCAAGTGCTTCAATCAGGATGTCTATTCCCTTTCTAAAAATCGTTCCCCCTACGAAGAGCAGTTTCTTTCGTTCGCGATCCCGATTCTCGGCTTGTTCCACGCCCTCAGTGTCGACGCCGTTGGGCACTACCCAAACCTTTGAAGGATCGATACCGGCTTGGATGTAGCTGCGCTTTGAGTACTCGCTTGGAACCCAGATTGCGTCGACGCCTTGGATCCCGTCGATCCAGTCGAGAGGTATGGAGCCATATTCCCATGGCTGTGATACCACTAGCAGCTCGCCAGGGTGCCGGCGGACCCAGATTGGCGGCCAGATCTGACGGATTCTCACGTCTGCAGATTCAGGCTCGCCGGCTTTCAGTTTGAGGTGGACGATGTCGTGTGAGGCGACAAGAGCAGCTACCTCGTCAGGTCTTAGGTCCAGTCCCACCATTGACACTTCATGGCCCATCTCGCTAAGCGAGCATCCGAGCCGGAAGTTCACTATTCCGTAGCTGGCGGCCTGCGATAGGTTTCCCTCGATAACAATTCTCATGACGCTCCAGAGCTTTATTAGCGCTGCCATTCGAGTCCTCAGCGCAATGCGTTCGTCTAAAGATTTTACGGACCAGGCGTCTAGTTTTTTGAGTAGTTGGGGAGCTTAGCTTTGAGTGGAAAGATTCGAAGGTGTGAAGTTATATACGCTGGATGAGTCCTTCTCAACGATCGCAGCGTTGCTGGCGGTTGGCGTGAACCTTGATAAGTGAGTTTGCTGCCCAAAGAGCCTGCCAAGCGCTCATAGTGGGATTAACTCCAGTATCAACTCGACCAAAGCCTTGAAGCTACGTCTATTTTGGGTATTTCAATTTTCGGACAGGTATCCATGACGACCATTAGTCCGGCTTCGAGGGCGAGGGATGCCGCTTCGAAATTCGTGACTCCGAGCTGGAACCAAATGGCGCGGGCGCTTATCGCAATTGCTTCCTGGGCTATTTGCATAACTTTGCTGGGCTGGCGAAAAACGTCGACGACGTCTATATCCCAGTCAATGTTGGCCTGCGTGAGAGACGGGTAGCACTTCATTGATAAAATTGTGACCTCGTTGGGATTCACGGGCACCACATTGTAGCCAAGATCTCGAAGGAATCGCATCACGTCATTGCTGGGTCGTGACGGATCGGAGGAGGCTCCAACTATCGCCCAAGTCCGGCAGGTTGTCAAGACCGCTTTGATTACTTCAGGATCGAGAAACTCCATGAGAGCTACTCTATTGTGGATTTGACGAGAATTCCAGGAATCGCTGGTTCGCGTGAGGGGACGAAGGGAGAGGAGGCCATGGAACTTTTCGAGGTCATGACTACCGCTGGAGCGATTCGGGAGTACCTGGATATTCCGGACTCGGATAATGTGCTCTATGACATCTTGGACAAGGCTAGGTGTGCTCCCAGCGGAGGAAACCGTCAGCCCTGGCGGGTTCTCATTGTTAAAGATCAAGACCTGAGACGCAAAGTGCGTGACCTGTACTCCGAGGGTTGGAAAGAGTACATGGCGCACGTGAAAAAGGGGCTCGTTCCGTTTGCTCCGGCAGAAGATGGTACGTGGAATGGACCTGCCGTAGATCTCACGGAGGCTGCCGCTATGACTACTTCGAATCAGTATGCCAGCAGCCTTCACGAATCACCCATCCTTCTAGTCCTTTTGGCGAGACTTACGGATCTGTCATGTTTGGACAACGGCCTCAATCGCCAGAGCATTGTTGGCGGGGGATCTGTATACCCTTTTGGTCACAATATCCTTCTAGCGGCACGTTCTCTGGGGCTCGGGGGCGTTATGACTACCGTGATTTGTAGGCGAGAGCCTGAGATGAAAACCCTATTCAGGATACCTCGAGAGTTTGCTGTAGCGGGCCTGATCACCCTAGGCAAGCCTAAGAAGCTCTTCAGCAGGCTCACGAGGAGGCCCGTGGAGGAGTTTGCGTTCGTCGACGTTTTCGACGGTGTTCCGTTAACGCACTAAATGCCTCCAAATTACCTGGCGGCGTATGCAATCCAGAAAATGTAAGCGACAATGAGAGTCCATCCTTCGGCCTTTGACAGGCGTCGTGATGATGAGAGGAAAAGGATAGCGACTAACGATACCATAGCCATAATCACTGCTTCTGATGACAGCATCGGAATTTTAATTCCGGGGGATATGATACCGGCTACGCCAGCCACGGCAGTGGAGTTGAAGAGATTTGCGCCAAAGATGTTGCCGATTACGAGATCGCTATGACCTCTCCGTGCGGCTGCGATTGCTGTCACCAATTCTGGCAGCGATGTTCCTAGCGCAACGAGCGTGGCTCCGATGGCGGCTTTAGGTACCCCTAGACTGCTGGCGAGATTGCTTGCTGAATACACCAGCAGCTCTGCGCTTCCAAGGACGATGACGAGTCCAACTAACATTACGATAAGCGATTTGGCTAGTCCCCAACTGTATCCCTCTTCTACCTTTCTCGCTTCTTCCTCTAGTTGAGTGCTTTCGTGCCCGCTTCTTGCTCCAACAAGGGTCAAACCGATTAATAACGCGAGAAGTACAAGAAGGAGTCCATAAAAGAGCCGTTGTGGAGCCAATACCACGACCAGCCCGAATGAGACGACCGCTAAAAGCTGGGACATTCCTTCGCGCTTGAGCACACGTGATGAGATCTTGGGTGCGCTCAGGACGCCAAGCGTGCCGAGAACGAGTGTGCTGTTTACGACTGTGGATCCGATGACACTGGCGATCCCAAGTGAAGCATTGCCGTGGATGCTTGCGATAGTAGCGGTCATGAGCTCCGGCAATCCCGTGCCGAATCCGATTACGAGAATACCTACAAGGAGCGGCGAAATCCGCATCAGCTCAGCGGTTCTTGCAGCTCCCATAACGAACCTGTCAGCGCTCAGGGCAATGGTAACGAGTGCGAGCACAAGCAAAAGGAGCTGAATTCCCATGTCAATTAGCCACCAGTTGAAGCGACCATTGAGTCAGCACCGAGTTTCCTGCGACACAAGTGCACCTCCGTTTCGGATTCCTCCTTCACGCCAGGCACCTGGCCGGGTAAGGCCAGCATAGCCACATGTTGCGAACCCGGTCGTCGGAACGTACCAAGTCGATGCAGGCGATGCCTTCGGGAATACCGAGTTTTCTGTAGAGTGGATACTTGAAGGTGGTCCTCAAAATACTGTGCAGCAATGGTGGGAGGCGGATTTGGAGACGTATGTTGGCCTGCTTAGGGCTGTTAATGTAGGAAAGGCCAACCGAATTTCTATGTCTTTGCTTCGCGACCGAATGGTGGAGCGGGGCTTTGATTCCGTGTCAAGCATGCTTCAGAGCGGAAATTTAGTGTTTGGCTCTGAAATGCCTTTGCCTGAAGTCCGGACTGCTGTAGAGGAGCTTATCTTAAAGTGTTTCGATCTTAAAGTTGCCGTTTTAGTGCGCACCGGCCAGTCCTTATGTGAACTGGCACTGCTTAATCCCTTCTCTCCGTCTGAGCACGACCACATTTACGTCACGTTCATGACTGGAACAATCTGCGATTCGAATATTCGTTCGCTTATGGATCCCTCGCGCCGTGACTCTGAATACCGCATTTTGGGCGAAGAGGTCATTATCCGCTGCCGTGGGCCCTACCATCTTTCGAATCTCGGAAATGCGTTCTGGGAGCGAGCCTGCGGCCACCCGGCCACCACAAGGAAGTGGGACACGGTTGCGAAGCTGGCGGCTTTAGTTGATTGTTGAGGCTGGTTGGCGCATGGAGCAGGTATCTTGTGGTGTGTGGGCTTTGAGATTGGAGACTTGATTGTTTCTGGCGACCGCTACCAGCAGTTCTTCTTTGGGGTATGTGCTGATCATTGTGCTTCTCGCATTTTGGGCAGGAACAATACTTTGGGGGCGGGGCGCCCGGGTCGTGACTGGGGTCGGCGTTGATCGGGGACTCGTCGTGATCTCGCTCCATGGCCCGGCGAGGTTGCTCTCCCTTCGTGGCAAGGTGGCTTTCCCGCTAGATTCAGTGCTAAGCGTCAAATCGACTCCAAACGTGTTCTCGAAAAATGGGACGTTTA
>DAHVOF010000280.1 GCA_027318945.1 Actinomycetota bacterium
ATGATGGTTGTAGTCTCTCCGAAGACTAAAGCGGTAGTAGGTGTTAAGACGGCTACGACTTTACCGTTCGGCTTCCGGCGCAATCTATCAGTTGGTTGACACCCCCGATTTTCGCAGCTTTGCCCTTTCTGCTGCCTGAAGGATCAATTTGCGCAGTCGCACTGCTCCCGGCGTCGCTTCTACACATTCGTCCTCGTTGATGTATTCGAGGGCCGCCTCCAACGTCATGCGAAGGGGTGGGGTGAGACGCACGAACTCCTCGGCCGTAGATGAGCGCATGTTCGTGAGCTTTTTCTCTTTGGTGGGATTAACGTCCATGTCATCGGTGCGGGAATTTTCGCCAATCAGCATTCCTTCGTAAAGATCTTCGCTCGGGCCAATAAAAAGTGTTCCTCGTTCTTGCAGGTTGAGAAGCGCGTATGCAGTGGAAACACCGGATCGGTCCGCAACCAGGGACCCGTTCGATCGGTTTCGCATCTCGCCTGCCCAGGGTTCCCAGCGCTCGAAGCCGTGGTTGATAATTGCTGTGCCCTTAGTCTGGGTCAGAAGCTCGGTTCTTATGCCAATGAGCCCTCTGGAAGGAATGAAATAAGTCATCCTCACCCAACCGGTTCCGTGGTTGATTACTTGATCGAGAGAGCCTTTCCGCTGGGCTAGCGTCTGGGTCACCGGCCCAAAAAACTCCTCAGGCATATCGATTTCCAGCCGCTCGACCGGCTCGTGGACCCTGCCGGCAATTTCGCGCGTTAGAACCTGAGGCTTTCCAACCGTGAGCTCAAAGCCCTCTCTTCTCATGGTCTCGATCAAAACTGCGAGAGCCAGTTCACCGCGACCCTGGACTTCCCAGGTGTCCGGCCGGGCGGTATTGAGGACCCTGATGGAAACGTTCCCAACGAGCTCAGAGTCGAGCCGCGATTTGATCTGTCTTGCCGTGAGCTTGTTTCCTTCACGACCGGCAAGGGGCGAGGTATTGACTCCGAATGTCATTGAAAGGCTTGGCTCGTCAACCGTCAGCACTGGCAGTGGCCTCGGGTCGCTGGCATCCGCAAGCGTTTCTCCGATAGTAATGTCGGGGAATCCGGCGATTGCGACGATCTCTCCGGGACCAGCTTCGTTGGTCTCCTGCCTTGATAGCACACTTGTAATCAGGATCTCGGCGACCTTTCCTTTGCCTATCGACCCGTCCGTTTTACACCAAGCTACTGACTGTCCTTTGCGCACGGTGCCGTTGGCAATCCGGCAGATTGCGAGCCTTCCGAGGTAGGCGCTTCCGTCAATATTCGTAACTAGCGCTTGAAAGGGGTGACCCTCTTCGAATCGCGGAGCAGGAATGTGTTCAAGTATCGCGTCGAAAAGTGGACGCAGGTCTTCCCCCTGTTTTCCTACGTCGAGACCTGCCCAGCCGTGCTTAGCGCTGGCATAGACAATTGGAAAGTCAATCTGGCTCTCCTTTGCGTCGAGATCTAGAAAAAGTTCATAGATCTCATCGATCACCTCGTCCGGCCGCGCATCGGGCCTATCAATTTTGTTCAGGACCACAATTATCGGCAGATCCGATTCCAGCGCCTTCCTCAGGACAAATCTAGTTTGGGGGAGAGGACCTTCTGCGGCGTCGACAAGCAGTACGACGCCGTCAACCATGGCCAGCCCTCGCTCTACCTCTCCACCGAAATCTGCATGGCCTGGCGTATCTACGATGTTGATCTTTACCCCGTCGTATTTTATGGAAGTTTGCTTTGCAAGGATGGTTATGCCCTTCTCCCGTTCAAGGTCCATTGAGTCCATTACGCGGTCTACCACCTCTTGGTTTGCCCGGAAAGCACCTGTTTCTCTGAGCATGGCATCTACCAAGGTGGTTTTGCCGTGATCGACGTGAGCGATGATTGCGACATTTCTCAGGTCATGGCGAAATGACATCTAATTTCTCCAATGTGGGGGTTTGGGCCTTCTCCGCACTCGCTATGACGACGGTTGTTGTGCAGAACTGTTACTCCAATCTACCTGCAGTTGTGCGTGATGCCGCCTATTCAGTTGGTGGCTGCGTCGCACTCCTGTCAAATTCCCTTTGAACGTCGTCCAGGGTCATCGGATCGGGATCGAGCCCAAGTGCCTCGTCTTTATCTGCTTTTAGCAGAATCGCGATGGCAACTCCCCAGAAGATGCCAAGGGTGCCAATCTTGGCAAGGGCACCTGTCAGCTGTTGATCTGCCACGGAACTCAGGCCAAGCGAAGAATGGATATAACTTGGGTAGAGAGGTCTTTTCGCGAAGATGAGAACTATGGCCGGAACGCTCGGCAAGAGCGAAAGTGCAAAGAGATAGGCAAGTCTGGCGGCCGTCGACAGCTGCTTGACGCCAGGAACCAGCCTGAGAATAGGCAGCCAACCTACAGATGAGGCTGCCAGCAGGGTCAACTGAACTGCCTGCTCATACCATACCGACTTCACTTCGAGGTCGACCATCGCTGGAGTCATGGCAAATATCGCTGTTGCTGTGAAAATGAGTGCTGCAGGAACAGGTCTCGTGAGGCGAACGAGCATTGTGTCTACGAGGTGCGGCCTTGTCAGTGCTGCGATCGAGGCGCGAGGTAGGGACAGAAGGATGAGCGGGGACGCGGCAAGCGTGACCAGCATCTGCTGCATCAACCGCGCAAGTAGGAGGTCGTGTTGGGCGGCATCTGCGACGGGCCAGTAGTTGGCGATAACCAGGGAGAGCCAGCCGAGAAGGAAGAGTCTTTTTTGGCGTACGGACGAAGATTTCAGTCCGGAGCGGTACAGCATCGTGATCGGCCTGCGACGGGAATGATCTTGGCCATTCAGGCCGCAAACGAGAGGGTAGGCGAGTAGGGCCGTAAGCCCTACTGCAATCGTGATCGGATGCGAACTGAACTGAATTGTCCCCACTCGAAAATCTTATTTTGTGGCGGAGATTATCGTATGCCGGTTTGCTCGGCGTGTCGGATTGCTTTCCTATCACGGCGGACAGCCAACGGAGTTCGATCGTTGTCGTACCGTCGCCTAATCACGGGTTTAGCACAGTTGGAAAGTACATGAGTATCTGCAGCCCAGCGCACTTCGCCTTTACGGGGGCA
The DNA here is from genome assembly GCA_027318945.1 of Actinomycetota bacterium. GTDB lineage: Bacteria > Actinomycetota > Acidimicrobiia > Acidimicrobiales > Acidimicrobiaceae > SCQM01. The sequence goes on from DAHVOF010000280.1 coordinate 3,091, forward strand.
TGCTAGCCTACTAGTTGTCATGTTCGCCGCCGTGGTGATTTTTTTGTTTGGTCAGCTTGGTATTGCGTGAGCAACTCTAATAGCGAAGCGGCCTTATCATTTTGGCGTCAATGGGTAAATGGCCTAAGAAGGTTTAGGTTTAATGGTGCTGAATCGCTCGAGGGGTTGTTGGATTGGCTAAGTCAGACAAGTTTCCGAGACTTTTCAATCTGGTGATGCTGCTGCTGGACACGAAAATGCCTATTTCTCTGGATGAGATTGCTCGTCGAATTGGCGGATTTCCGGATTCGCCTAGTGCAAGGCATCAGGCTTTCGAGAGGGCTAAGAAGGAGCTTCGCGAACTGGGAATTCCGATCGCCACCCGCCAGATTCCGGGAGACGAGCAGTACGGATACAAGATTGAAGCGTCTGAAATGATTGTGCGTGATCTTCGGTTCACCGATGAGGAGGCCTCCGCCCTGGCGGCAGCTAGCGCCCTTGTGAGTTTTGGAGGCGGTTCTAGAGACTCGGCACTTCAGAAGTTGGGCTGTGTAATATCGGGGGGCGAGGCAACTGTAGCCAGTGTCCCGGATCAGCCGGCCCTTTTCCGGATCTTTGAAGCCATGGGCGTTGGAAAGGCAGTTCAGTTCACGTACCGGTCCAAATTGCGCTCGATCGACATCTATGGAATCTCGTTCAGGTGGGGAAACTGGTATCTGATCGGAAATGAGCGAGAATCCGGATTTGTGAAAACCTTCCTAGTCGATCGCATTGAATCCGAAGTAGTAGTCAGCGAACTAAAATCGCCGGACAAGCCCCGTGAATTCGATGTGTCGTCGTATCTGCCAAGGAACCGCTGGGAAGTCGGCAACACTTCTCTCCGCGCAGATGTTGTTGTACGAAGCGACATCGCGCCGCTATTGCTGTACGAGGTTGGTCAATCAGATAAATTGCGGCCCGAACCTGGAGAAAACGGAAGGTTTTCACTTGAAGTCGCCGACTCCAGCTCTTTCTTTGACTGGCTTCTCGGGTATTTCGACAAAATAAAGCTTTTGGGCCCAGACTTTCTCGTTAAGGAGTTCATTGGCCGTTTAGAGGGACTGGATGCAGAGTTATCCGCGTCGGATGAGTGCATGTTGGCTTCATTTTCTGATGACTTCTTGAATGGTGTCGCTTCCCAAAACACCGGTAAGGTCCAGGATTTTTCCTCGGGCAGTTCGAGCGATTTGACGACCGGCGGGACACTTCCCGGAGATTTGCGCAGTGCCGTTGAGATGTACTCGGCCCTGGTTCGGATGCTTCCCTGGTTGGCTCGAAAGAGATTCACGACAGTTGAGGAGATCTCTCGTATCTTTGGCGTGGGAACCGCAGACGTGGTAAGGCTTCTAGAGATTGCAGCATGCTGTGGTTTACCACCATATACGCCCGACTCGCTGCTAGAAATAATTGTCGAGGATGACGGTACCGTTGAGAGCTACCTTGACATGGAGATCATCACTGCTCCGAGAAAATTGACAACACTAGAGGCTATGGTACTTGCAACCATCGCCTCCACAGTTATAAAAGTTCCTGGGATTAGAGCTGACGTTCACCTAGCGTCTGCCCTCGCCAAGCTCGAGCGCTCACTCTCGAAGTTCGAGATCGCACTGAGTGAAGTGGATGTCGGGATTGAAGAGCCATTCTTCCTTGCCGATCTGAGAGCAGCGGTCGATGAGCATATGAGTGTAGAAATAACCTACTTCTCAGGTTCCTCGGAACGCATCAGTAGACGCCTGGTTGATCCATACCAGCTGTTCACGGAGGCAGGGCGATGGTACTTAAGAGGATTCTGCCACCTTGCGGGCGAAGTGCGCCATTTTTCCGTCGGCCGGGTTATTTCTTGTGAGTCGACGGATTCGATATTCGACACGCCGGCGTCAGAACTACACCGGATTACGTCGGGAGAGGTTCCTCGGGCATTTGAGGGAGCAGGTCAGCGCGTAGTGTTAGCTGTGCCGCAAGGCACGGGTTGGCTTGTCGAAAGGCTTTCCGGATCTCCCCAGTACCTGGGGCGTCGTGGGGCATTTGACGTCTTTTTGGTACGGGCGGCTTCAAGAGCATGGATATTGAAGCTGATGGTGCGTCTTGCGCCGAATTCTCACATACTTTCACCGGCCGAATTAAAGCCTCTCAAACACGAAGCGGTGCAGATGCTTTTGGACGTGTATCGCAAGCTTTAGTTGACGCGCCCTTCAGCCTTTGCGATATTGGATTCAGACCCGCCTAATACATTTCCAAAAACGTTTGGTTGTGTCAGATGTCTGGACTTTTTGTGAGTTCGCTTCACCCAGCGCGTCTTTCCTATTATTTTTCGGGTGTCGCCACTGGGATTGAGGACTGTCGCCCCCGCCTCGAAGAGGGCGAGATAACTTACCTCGGTGGCTGGTTGCACCGTCCAAACGATGAACGCGGACTCGAAGAGTTGTTCCGAGAGCTAAAGAATCTGGGAAAAGATCCGCGGTTTGTACGGCCTATCAAAAACGTGGCATATGACCTGTGCTGGGTAGCGCCAAAACAACTGTCAATCCTTTTCGGGCTGCTACCCGAACCCGAATCGTCGCAGGTCGCAGAAGCCCATGCCAAGGCTATCGCGGGCTGTCTAGAAGCGATGCATTCCCGAGTTGTCAGGGATGGGCGGGGGAAGATTTCGGCGGTCGCTTTCCTCCACCTTACGTCGCGGTCTCTCGATCCCCACCTTCATTCCCATGTGATCTTGGCGAATCGAGTGGAACTCGATGACGGCTCCTGCAGAGCGGTAGATTCGACGAATATCTACCGCAACTCAACCGAATGGTCTCTGCTGTATAGACGCCTTGTCGCTGAAGAGGTTCGTGATCGTCTCGGAGTGGTAATGATCGAGCGTGGACTTACTGAACCAGGCGGGCCCACGGAGGTGCCAGGATTTCCGAAAGGACTCGCCACGGTGTTTTCCAAGCGTTCACTACAGGTGAGCGATCTGGCCGGTCGATGGGGCGCTAGCGGGCGCGGCGCATCACGAAGGGCGTCGCTCATGACTCGCGCGGACAAGACGGTTATGGGACCGAGGGAACTTCGGGAGCGATGGGCGAGCGAATTAGAAGATGCGGGCTTTACGGTCCGTCAGCTTGAAGATCTGCTTCCCCGGGTTAGGCACACGTCAAGAAGCTTCTCCTTGATACGCAGGATCGACGACTCAAGCCGTGCCGAGGAAAGCCTTTTTCGGAGAGTTACCTCGCCCGGGCGGGCCGAGGGGAGCGTGAAACTGGTCAGTTTTGAAGACGATCTCTACCAGCGTATGCATGCT
>DAHVOF010000004.1 GCA_027318945.1 Actinomycetota bacterium
CGATGAACACAGAACCCAATCATAGGTGAGGTACCCATAGGTGCCCAAGAATTCAGACGCGCATCTCACAAACGAGCAGTTCAAAGACTTGTCCTAAGAACCACAAAGTGAGAAACCATTATTTTTATGATGCAAGCGCGAAAGTCAGGACAGCTCGGCTATCAGCATTTGTCTAAATCGGCTAGGTCGGAATTGACCAAAACCCAGTAAAACCCAGAAAGACCTAGCGAAACTTGGGCTAGCCGCTACTAATTGGACTTGCCCTCGGAATGAGATCATCACAAAATATATTTTGATGGTTTTTTCGAGGCTATATTCCGTCGATTTTTGGAGTCGTTTTGGCTGAGGCCAGGCAGAACGCTTTCATGGCCCTCCTGTGTCTTTTCAAGCTTAGGATATGCTCGCGAGATTTCTTCATCACAATCTCTAAGTAATCGTGCGATGAATCTGCGCGATATTAGCGCTCCCACCTATAAGGCCCGGCACATTCCTCACGACGCGGTAAATGTCTGAATACCGGCCTGACGAAGGAACTTCCTTCAAGTTCTAGCTGCGCAGCTCCCATGTATACGAAAAGCGATTTCGGATCATTACCCATTCCAACATGCATTCTGCCAGAGCAGCTCCTCTTCTACGTCGAATCGCTGGCAAGTCCGTTTTCGCGCATTTGTGTGAGAAATGCCGTTACCACCCGCGGGTCATATCGTGTTCCTGCGCCCGACTCAAGTTCGGCTATCGCGGCTTCTGAACCAAGCGCAGGACGGTACGGTCGGTGTGATGACATCGCCTCAAAAACATCTGCAACTGCCAAAATACGTGCTTCGGGGATGATTTCGTCCCCGGAAAGGCCTTCTGGGTACCCTGTGCCATCTAGCCGTTCATGGTGCTGAAGGGCCACCAGTGCAATCGGCCACGGAAATGGGATCTCACTCAACACCTCGTATCCCGCACGCGGGTGTGTTTCGACAAGGATTCGTTCGGCTGCGCTTAGTCGACTTGGTCGTGCAAGAATCTCGCTTGGAACTGCAAACTTCCCAACATCATGCATGTATCCGGCCAGGCGAAGTCCCTCCAGCGCATCGGGATTCAGTCCCAACTGTTCACCTGTGGCATAGGCAAACTCTCCAACCCGCCTTTCATGGCCAGCGGTGTATGGATCCCGCAGATTTCCGAGAGTCATGGTAGACGAGATAGTTGCCATCAAAGATTCCCTATATAGGTCCGTCGTGTTGCGCAGCTGTTCCTCTATCTCCTTGCGGCCAGTGATATCCGCGATCACGCCTCGCACTATTTGGCCGCGGCCTGCCTCGTCTCGAACCACCACTTGACCTCGGACCCAGAGCCAGCGGATCGATCCGTCCGGTCGCACAACTCGAAAGTCGCCTTCATAGGCATCAGGCCCTTCTGGAGCAACTGACTGGGCAATTGTTTCGCTGATCGCCTCTCTATCATCGGGATGAGTAGCCGACAAAAAGGTGTCAAGGTTCCAATGGACTTGCCAATCAAGACCGTAGAGTGCATCGTGGCCCGCAGTGCGAAGCATTGCGTTGACCGCGAAATTGTATTCCCACACCGCAATCCCGCTCATCTCACTCACTAGCTCCAGTAATGGATCGTCAGTTAGCTGTCCGTGATTCATCGCCGGATTGCCGAGATGTTCATCGCTTTGCATATGCCATTGCAGTTTATCTCGCATACACCGATTGGTTAGTGCGGGCGACATGGCGGGCATCGGTGGCAGTTCCACTAATCGTTGACACTTACCTTTACAGTGGTCTACGCGCTGCAGAAAGTACTTGTCTGCAGGGTTATTTGGAATTGGGATCCCGCCAACACAACTGCAGTGAAAATTGAACTTGGCTTAAAAGTAATACTCGGCAATTACTCGCAAAAATACCTCTGCAAACCCGATAAAAGTGAGACAACTTCATGTTTTGGCACAATAATTGTCGCCCCGCCCGCGGTAATCGAGTCCGAAAAGCAGTTGCAGTGCAAATCTTTTGCGGCTACAGTGCCTCCCGATCCAGTCTCTTCGAGGATCTTTTGAAGCTCGCCTTTCCCCAATTTTTCGATCATCCGGAAGCAACGGACTACCGAAAATCAAGTAGCCACGACGCACAGTTGCCTCGTCCTTGCTTGGCGCATTCACTGCGAAATGCGTGGTTATATTTTCAAAGGAAGTCCTTGTAAAGTTCGGCAAACTTGAGTCGCACGCGAATTGATTCCTTGCGCTCGACAGCCATGATGTATCGGCTGTCCGAAACAGACGCTGCCGACTGCTCATCGGAGATCACCCGTAAAGCTACTTCTTATCAATCAAGAACGCCTTCGCTAAGTCATACCAAGTCGATCATCCGATGCGCCGCCCCGGTTAACGCTGTACGTTATTAGAGATAATCGAATGTCCCGGTAAGAGGTTTCTTCTCCGCGGATATCCCGGCTTCCAAACCCCTCATCTCATTTATCTGCTGCAATGAGTCAACGTACCATCATTTTCTGTCATCAAATTTTTTCCTTCAATTTGCTGAGCCATTACCGTCGCTGAAGTGCGCGCCCGGAGGGACTCGAACCCCCAACCTTCTGGTCCGAAGTTAGCAAATTGTCGTTTCAGACGGAGGCACCCAAGTCCACGATGCCGCATACTACCTGATAAAAACACATGTGCGAATTGTGTCGGAAAACGCCCGGCAACAGCGTGCTACATGATGAACTGCGTTTGTTGGATTGGGGAGGGGCCGTGTCTCTCGACCCCCTCCCACACCACCGGACATGTGGGCCCGCATCCGGCGGTTCGTCATGTGCTTTTCAAGCGAGACCATGTGGATTTGATGCCTTCCAGGCCAGCATCTGTCCAGTAGGCATTGGAAAGAGCGATCGATAACACATACGTGTTGGCCAGTCGCCAAGGGCCTTTAGACGACGCACCCCAGTATCGGGCTTTGTCGACACTGATACCCAAGCTGACAAGACGAGCACGTCTGGTCCTGATGTTCTTCCATTGTCGCCGGTAGACCTGTCTCAGACGCCGTCGCAGCCATCCGTCAAGCCTGACTTCCGCACTATTTACGAAAAAAGTAGCTTTTCGGGTCTCTGGGCTATTCCCATAAACGTCCTACCTGCAGGTTTACTGATTCTCTCTCCTGGTTCTAGGTGACCAATGGTCACCTAAGGTACCATCGTTTTCGTGTTCATTGAGAAATCCAAGTATCTTTCATCTACCCGTGTGCGGATAATGGATAAGGAGCTGACAGATGGAGCGTGGAAGAAAAAGCTCATCCGTCATGTCGGCACCGCCAAGTCAGATCTCGATCTGGCTGTTCTCATTCAAAAGGCCAAGGAGATGCTGTTTCAGCTTGAAAGGCCAGGCCAGCTTGATCTTGAATTTGCAGATATAAGAAATCGAGGCGGCCTTAGGGTGACTGGCGAGTACCACGAGGCGGCGGACCTTATCCTCGGGCACTTCTTCGATCGGCTCCACATAAAAGGGCCCAACCTTAGGCTCCTGCGTCTTTTGGTGATCGCGAGGATCCTTCTGCCCCAATCCAAGATGAGGACTGCCAGATTCATAAAGCGGTCATTTGGCACATCAGTGGAGCTCGACCAGATATATCGCTTCATGGACACACTGGCTAAAGGCCAAGATAGCGTGCTCAGCTCGATCAGAAGTTATTTGACCGAGGCCTACCCGGGGTCATTTGAACTGCTACTTTACGACGTGACAACGCTCTATTTTGAGACCGACAATGAAGATGAAGACGTAGGTGATCTGCCCGGGCTCCGCAAACGAGGGTACTCCAAGGACAAGCGCGAGGATCAGCCTCAGGTGGTGCTCGGACTCGGAGTCAACTCTTTGGGCATGCCCCTTACATATCGTCTGTATCCCGGAAACACCTATGAGGGGTCGACGCTCCTAGATGGCATAGATGAGACACTCAAAACCGGTAATTGTCAAGCCAGTTGACGCATATAGCTGAAAAAGTTAGGCCGTGTTTCTCCTTTCCGTTTGTTCCGACGATGGCGGTGTAATCCAAGTCTGGGTTGTTGGCGTCCAGTCACGGGTGGTGCCTGAGATCCACCTTTCTGGCCTCTTCGCTTTTGCGCTTTCATAGAGCGATCTTCGTTCTGAAAGGATCGCAGCCGCTTTACCGGTATGCATCTCGGCTGGAGTGACGAACTTCAGCGATGAATGACGGTGATGGTTGTTGTAGTAGATGACGAACTTATAGATCCATTCTCTCGCTTCATCTATGGTGGCAAAGCCTCCATAGGGATATCCCGGCCAGTACTTGGTCGTTCGAAAGAGTGCTTCAATATGTGGGTTGTCGTCAGACACCCCCGGCCGCGAGTACGACGGCAGGATTCCAAGGCTGTGGCACAGCCTAAGCAGCGCCGTTCCTTTCATCGGCGAGCCGTTGTCCTGGTGCAGGATTCTTGGAGCCTTTGATCCCTCTTTCAGGGTTGCGCGATAGACCACCTTGGCCAGGTTCTCTGAAGATTGGGAGTCGTACACCTCGTATCCGACGATCTTTCTAGAGAAGAGATCCATCACGAAATAGAGGTAGTAGAACACCCCTACGACAGGGCCTGTAAGCCAGCTTATATCGGCCACCCAGATCTCTCCTGGACCGTTGGCGCACCCTACGGAAGCCTGACGCTTTTTCGGATGTCTTGACCTCGAGCGGTGACGCAGCTGCTTTGCTTTTCTGATTACCCTGTAGAAGCTGGATTCAGATGCCAGGTAGATCCCTTTGTCGGCTACTCCGAACTTACGATTGATTTTCGCTGGTTTTCTGCCCCCCAACTGCCCAAATAGTTGGCAATTACCTGTAAGTGTAGGCACGAGTGGCTTGACATACAAGGATACAGGTGATAGCAATGGCGCATGAAGCGTTGGAGTGGGGCCATGCATGTGGCGACTACACGTCGTCAGCATAAAGGAGTTGTATATGAAACCTGAGTTGTTTCCATCTGAGTTCGGTACTTGCCTATCACATGCTTTGTGCTGTTGAACTCACTCTTAGGTCCCAAGGTGACAAACGACGCTGGTCAACTATAAACGAGGAACTCTCCACCCACTCAAGAACGACCATGGTTCTAACCAACGACAAAGGCATTGTCTATCACCTTCGTCACTCAAGTGCCCCAGAGCCACATCACAAAGAGATCTACCGACTTCTGGCAGTCAAAGACACTCTTCCGCGCATAAAGACGATTGCGACTCATTTGTATGTGTCCAATTGAACAACGACAACTCGCCTAGCTGGAAGAATAATTTGATTTTCGGAAACTTGGGCTAGCATGGGTCTACTATGTCACTCTTGCTGGGCTGGTTTACCCTCCTTCTGATCGGGACCGACCTGTTCGTTGTCTCTCCGCTGTTACCTCAGATTGCTAACGGGCTGGGGATCTCTGCTGGCGACGCGGGGTTGATGGTAACGGTATTCGCGCTTGCATATGTGGTCGGAGGCCCGAGGCTTGGAGCCGTGGCGGACAAGAGGGATAGGCGCCAAGTCTTGGCAGCCTCTCTGGTCGTCTTTGCAGGGGCAAATGTGCTAACCGGCGTCAGCCACGATTTCGTCTGGCTGCTGATCGCAAGGGTGCTGGCTGGATTTGGCGCTTCCGGAGTGACCCCAACGGTGTACGCGATGGTTGTCGGGTCCGCGCCAGAGGGAAAGCAGGCCACCTGGCTCAGCGTGGTCACCTCGGGGCTGCTCCTTGCGCTGTGCAGCGGCGCGCCGGCCGGTTCCATAGCAGCTCAGCTGATCGGTTGGCGTGGCGTCTTCTACATAATAGGGGGGATGGCCCTGGCGGTTCTGCTGGCTGCGCTGGCCACGACAAGCCATTACGTGCGAAATGTGATGGCAACCCAAGGACTGGAGCAGGCACCGGTCTGTGTCACAACTGCCGTCAAGGCGCGTGCAGTGAGCACCACAACCCTTTGGGCCCTGGCAGTTTATGGCGTATATACCTATCTCGGAGTTGAGTTGCGCCAGAATGCCCGCTTCACTCCCAGCCTCGTTGCGGCGGGGCTTGCCATCTATGGAGTGGGCGCGCTCGCTGGCAATCTCGTCGGGGGCCCGCTCACAGACCGGAAAGGTCCGAGATCGGTGGTCACTCTGAGCCTGGCATTTCTTGCCGTCGCGCTAGTTCTCTTAGGTGCGGTTTCCTCTGTTCGTCTTGCACTTCTGGTAGGGCTCGGTGCCTTCTCTTTCTGCGCGTATCCATACTTTTCAGCTCATCAGAAGCGTCTTGTCGCCAGGTTCGGCCCTCACTCCGGGGCCCTTCTGGCGTGGAACAATACGGCTATGTACCTCGGGATCCTGGTGGGGTCTGCCCTAGGAGGCCGCATTATCGCCAACGCCGGTTTCCCCGCGCTAACTGCATCGGCAGCCGTAGTGGCAGCAATTGCTGCCTTTTCCACCGGGAAGGCCATTACGGATTAGGGAGCGCCGGAGCAGTTGGCAGAGCCCACTTCAAGAACCTCTAGTTCGCCACAATCGGGGACAGATTATCGATAGCCGGGCAAAGTCTCACAACCCTATAATCGTGAGATGTCTGCGATAAATGGTGGCCTGGTCGGCGTAGAGGGGGAATATCAACTCAAAAAGATCCTAGGTCAGCTGGCAAAATCAGGACCTTACCGCAGATTCACGTTCGAGAAAAAGACCATAGAGAGACTTTGCGAGCTGAATCAGACCTTGCCGAACTTCGCTGATGTCACCGACAGGATAATCGATGCGGTATATGTTGCGAGA
>DAHVOF010000013.1 GCA_027318945.1 Actinomycetota bacterium
TCGCTCCTCCCAGATCAACCAGCGCCCCTCCCGGCTCGACCCCCGAATCGGGAATCAGAGAGACTTCACGTCCTGAAGTGAGGTCGGAGATCTCCCCCAGTTTCTCGAGATCCCGCGGGTTGAGCCGAATGACGGCCGTTAGATCGCTATCGTCGAGCGACATAGCTCGCGCCACGGCATCCCGACCCGGATTCGCGGCAAGCTCGAGCTCCCTTCCTAAGAGCCGCTCCAGCAGGTTGAATGCAACCCTAGGTATGGTAGTTCGCATCTCTGAATCCAGTATCGCCCTCGTCTGCTCCACCGCGCGAATGGCCGAGGAGAGGGCAGCCAATGCGCATTCAATCCGCCTTTCCTCTGCGCTCTTCGCTTCCGCCGCCTCAGCCTTAGCCCTGGCCAGCCCCGCAGAGTATCCATCCTCGTAACCCTGTCCCGCCGCCTCGGAGCTATCATTGTCGGCTATCTCAATTTCGGCGACTTTCGTAAGATAGCTAGTCTTGACGACAGCCGAATGGTTCAGTCTGCGGAGTGAGCGGGCAGCCCTTGTGGGAGGGTCTGAATAACCAAACATGCTCATGAAACAACCTCATCATCTCTAGCTATGACGATGACGCCCTCGGCGTCAAGCTGACGTGCTGTGCGCACTATGGTGGCCTGAGCGGCGTGAATCTGCGAGTTGCGCACGGTACCCATTACCTCCATCTCTTCATCCACCATGGCAGTTATACGCTCCGAAAGATTGCTCCTGATTCTGGAAAGGATCTCCGGAGCGAGACCCGGCTCCTTCATCGCCAAGGCCAAAGTAGGCGCGTCTATCTTTCTGAATATTTGCTGGAGGGCCTTGTCGTCAAGTTTCATTACATCCTCAAATGTGAATAGCTTGGCCCGAATTTGCTCCGCAAGGCTCTTGTCCTCCTTTTCGATCTCGTTAAGTACCTGCTGCTCGATAGTACGATCAGAGTGGTTGAGTATCTCAGCCATTGCAGTGGTGCCTCCAGCGATAGTGGTGGACGCCGCTGCCTGAGCATTTCTGAGCTTTCCAACTAATAGTGCGGTGGCCTGGCGGACAGCCGAGGGATCAACCCGGGTGAGTTGGGCAATCCTTTTTGCAACTTTCACGCGAAATCCAGGGTCGAGCGAACTCAGCAAAGTGGCTGCATCCGAAGGTGGAAGATAGGCCAGGACGACGGCAACCACTTGGGGTTGCTGAGCTCCGAGCACCGCCAACGCTTGCTGGGGATCGACGAGGAGCAGCTTGGATAGCGGGCTCGCTGCCTCCTGCCCCTCGTACTGTTCCATGATCTCCTGCGCTTTGACTGGGCCAAGCCTTTCCACGAGAAACTCACGCGCTAGATTCGGCCCCCCTTGACCAACCATTCCTGCTTCGCCCATGCGCTCCATGAACTCCGCGAACACTTCCACCACCGTCTGATTCGAAAGCTTTGGAAGCGCAATGATCTCCTTGATGAGACCGATCGCCTCCTCGTCGCTTAGCTCCTTAAGAATCGGAGACGCCTTTTTGGTACCCAGCTGGGCAAGAAGGACCGCTACTTTCTGTCTGTTAGTCAGATTGTGAGTCACCCGGTTACTTGAATCTCTCAAGCTCGACGCCAGCTCAAGCCCAGTCTCGCCAATCAAATGTGACATCTCCTCCATGACTACCCGACTCCCATTGCCATTTATCCCGGCTCTTCCGCCCAAGACCTGAGCAAGCGCGCTACATCTGTAGGATGCTTCCCAATTTGAGCATTTACCTGAGCGATTACGGCCTCAGGCGCCCCTTCTAGCGCTGCAACAGGTGGGACCAGTGAATTGGAAGTTGACTGTTCCTGGTCCAACGCGAGCAAACGAGAGGCCATCGGTGTCAGCTCGGAGACTTCGATCTCCTCGTATCTGGGATTCTTTGCTGCCCTCAACGCCAGAAATAGCATCGCAGCTATCAACAAGAGAAGCCCGAAACCCTCAGCAACATGCTCTTCTAGTTGCCGCATGGTAGCAGCGTTGGCGAGCATGGTAGCTTTGGACGTGTTCACCGTCGCGAAGGGGAGCTGTGTGACGACAAGCTGATCTCCACTTGCCGTGTTCAATCCGGCCGCCGCAGTGATTAGCGACTTCACTTGCGCCTGATTTGGCGCCGGCTTGGCATTTGAGTTGAGCACCACCGCTACTGAAGTCTTCTCCACCTGCCCCGGTGCCTGCTTGATCGTTTCGGTGACCTGGCCGACGGCATTGGTCACCTGGCTGCTGGTAGAGGAAGAGCTGTAGTTTCCGTTGCCGGTCGCTGGGGGCTGGCCTGACCCGATAACTCCCGAGGGGGGAGTGCCTGTTCCCGTATAGGTTTGCTTTGTCGTGCTCTGGCTCGTATTTGCCGTTATCGGCTGCCCTTGCGAGTTGACCTGCAAACCTGTCGTAGTGGTGCTCTGCTGATTGAAATTCAGAACCGCGTGCACCTGGACAGCGGAGTTTCCAACACCCACCACCCTATTTAGAAGCTGCTCGAGAGAGCTCGCAAGTTGGTTGTCGTACGTAGTGGTCTCTTGGCCCTGAGTGCTCGCATTGCCGAGCGAAGATCCACCGGTGGTCGAGAGAACATCTCCATGGTTGTCCACAAGCGTCACGTTGGAAGCAGATAGATTGGGAGTCGCGGAAGCCGTCAGATGAATTATCGCTTGAACCTGCCCAGACGTCAGCGTCACGCCAGGAGCAAGATTCACAAGAATCGAGGCGGTAGTGGTCGGCTGGGTGCCGATGGCAAAAGCGCTCTGAGAGGGAACCACGAGGTTCACCTGTGCAGACTGTACCCCCTGGATCGACTCGATCGTCTGAGCCAGCTGTCCTTCAAGGGCCTGCTGATACTCCACCTGCTGGACGAACTGGGATGTCGTGAAGCCACTCTTCTCCAAGTTAGAGAAGCCGATCGTGCCAGAGCTGGGAAGCCCCTGCTCAGCAAGGGCAACCCTCTCCTGGTCCACCTCGCTCGCAGGAACCGAAATCGTGGACCCTCCATTGCTGAGCACGTAGGGGACCTTTGCGGAATTCAGCTGAGCCACCACGGATCCCGAATCCGCTGGCTGCAGGTTGGTGAAAAGAGGCTGGTAGTTAGGTTTGGACTCGTACTTGGTGAAAAGCGCTGCGGCGCCCACGAAACCGGCAAGCGCGAGCATGGTGATGACCTTCTGGCCTAGTGTAAAACCAGCCAGTGCAGATGATGCGCGGCTGCGCACGGTGTTTATTGCGTCAATGTTGATGGGAAACGGTGCCATTTCACCCGACCTATACCGGCATATTCATGATGGCGTTCAATGAGGTGACAGCTTTGCTCGTGACTGCACTCGCGAGTTGCGTGGCAAGCTCCGCTTCCGTAGTCGCAACTGTCGCGTCTACCGCACTTGCCGTCCCTGCAGCAGCATCGAGAGATATATTCGTAGCGCTGGTTGTAATACCATTTAGAGAGTCGATCGCCTGACCAAGCAGGTTCTGAAATGAATTTGCATTTCCTGAGCCGATTGAAGCGGGTAGCTGTACCGATCCGGCTCCTGTCGCACCGCCCACGGCCGCACCGCCTTGCGCTGCACCTAGTGACTCCATTGCAGTGATCGATGGAATGGGCGGGATTGCTGGGATCATTGTCAGGCCTTTATATTCAAGATCGAAGCGTAGGCGCTCTTCGCATGCGACATGACCTGGGCATTTGCCTGATAGGACATCTGAGCCTGTGCTAGGTCGGTCATCTCCGTTCCCAGGTTCACGACCGGATATGTCACATTCCCCTGGGCATTTGCCAACGGGTTGCCCGGCTCATGGACGGTCTCGCCCGTTGCTGGGCCAAGGTCAATGGCCTCGACCTGAATGCCTTCTGCCACGCCTGGCGATCCTGCCGGGCCATTTACAACCCGCTCGCCGGCTACCACGTACTGTGCCCTGTAAACCGGATTTCCTGGGGTAACGGCGTCGTTCATATTTGCGACGTTGCTGCCAATCGTGTCAAGCCATGTCTGATCAACCGAAGTTCCAGTTCCAGCAATGTCTATCGCGCTCCAGATAGAACTCATTTCAGCTCCTACGCACTCAACGCATCCGAGAATATGGTGAACTGCCCGCTTATGGCGTTGTCGAGTGTCTGGTTCTCAAGATTGTTCTTCATCATCAACGTCGTTTCAGTGGGCAAAGAGACGTTATTGCCGTTCGTAGCGGACTCCAACCCCTCTGGCAGGGTGGATACGCTTGCGGCGCCGCCAGATTTGAGAGCCTGCGCCAACGACTGCTGAAAGCTAACTTTTTCAGCCTGATAGTTCGGCGTGTTCAGATTGGAGATGTTGTTTGCGATTACCTGCTGCTGAGCAACGGTGGCGTTGAGAGCGAACTGCAGGATGCCGATTGATTCGGTAACGTTGGCCACGATCACATACCTCTTAATACGTTTCTGGGTATAGCCGTCGTGGCCCGAAATCGAGCGTTCCTTGCTCGTGGGTAATTACGGCCCGGCGCCCTCAGGAGTTGAGGGGCAGGCCAGAATTTCTAGGATTCCACCCGTGAAGCGGGAATCGACATGTGCGCTCAGGATGGGAATCCAGAGATTCACTTCAGATAAATCGCGCTGAGCGAATGAATGGGCGGAACCCCAGGTCTGAGCATCAACCGTGAAGCTCCACGTAACTGGCCGGAAATGCGGGGGTCTGACGTGCACGCAGATCGGCCGGCAACCTTTGATCGATCTCGCTTAGCTTGGAGCTCACCTCCGATGCCAGCTGCGCAAAGGCTGAGGCTAGCTTGTCGGCCTCCACCCTGAGATTCCAAGGAAGGTCGACCCGAGGAGGATCCGGCGTTTGCGGCGGCTCTGATCCAGACTCGACCGATCGTCTGACTTCCTCGAGGTAGCCCTCCAGGGTATGAAGGTATTCAGTCCAGGTTGGGGCTGACATCGCTCTCCTCGTGTACACTGACAGCGATTCGCCAGGCCTCGTGGATTGGGCGGAACACCTCCGCGCACTCCCTCACGAGGACAGGATCCTTTTCCAAATTCGCCTTGACCAGATGCCGCTCCAGAAAAGCGTAGAGCGCGAGAAGCTCTCGCCCCCCTTTGAACCCATCGGGATCGAGGGAGCTGTGGAGCATCCGGACGATCCGCTGAGAATGCTGCAGATTGTTGTTCGCGGCCTCGAAGTCGCACATCTCTATAGCAAGCTCGGCGCGCGCCATGTCAGCGGCCAACCTGTCACAGAGCATGACCAGAAGTTGAGGACCGGTTGCGGTGTTGACCGCCTGGTTCTTGTAGACAGCGGCAGGGTTGCGGTTTGCCATACGAACTCCTTATCCACCTGTCGATGTCGAGCTGGAGCTTGACAGGGAGGAGGTTGGTGTCGAACTTGACAAAGTTGAGGACGAAGCCGACTCTGACAGAAACTTACTTATCGAGTTGAGCTGAGCAAGGGCCTCTTCCATGTTCGTGAACTCCTGAACGAGCATCTGCTTCTGCGTGGCGACAAGCTGCTGTTGCACAACTATCTCTCCAGCCAAGCTATTGAGAGTGCTGTTCATGCCGGTTATCGTGGACGCAATCATTCCTCCGGGACTGAGAGTCGCCTGCTCCGACATGTTCGCAAGGCTTTGGGCGAAACCCGGTGTGTAATCCACAAAACCTAGTGCCGTTGCCGATGTGATTCCCGGCGTCGTGACCTGAAGCACGAGGCCATCAGCGGAGTTGCCGGGGCTGTTCAGAGTGAGGGTCTGGCCTATCCCAGTCGCCGCAACGCCATTTATCGTACCGACGACATCCTTACCGCTGTAGGTCGTCCCTCCAGTAGTCAATCCAAGCTGGTCCGTGCCAGATGCGCTCACACCGAACGTTGCAGCTGAACCGTAGTCACCCGAGCTAAGTTGCAGATTGTAAGCTCCGGAACTCCCCACAAGCGATGCGGATACGCCGATCCCCGCCGCGGCCATCGATGCATTTATCCCGCTTATCACATTTGATATGCTCTCTCCTGCCGTTGCCGCATATGTTGCCGTGCTGGATCCGGATGTTACGGTATAGCTTTCGGCCGATGCGAGTGTCGAACTTCCCGAACTGAACGAAACTGACCCGGTATCGATCGCCTGAGACGCCGACTGGCTGATCGAAACGGCAAAGGTCCCTGCCGTCGTATTGTTGCTGGCACCTGCAACCGTCACCTGCCCAGAATAGTTTGAACTCGCTGGCGAGAATGCTCCACCTTCGGTGAACATCGACTGCACTGCCGTGGGATTGGAGTCGTAAGCGGTCACGAAGGCGCTTTGATCGAACGTTATCGCGCCCTTCGAAGTGATCGCCAGTCCTGCAGAGGAGCCTGCGGTCCCGTCCCAACCAGCTGCCGACGATCCGATTGCGTTCCCTACAAACGAGAGGACCTTCTGTGCCAGGTCCGTGAGTGCTGTCTGGCCGTTGAGCGGCCCGGCAGTGTTGGTTGACGGATCGTATGCAGTGTACGTCGAGATGTCAGAGAGAAGCTTATTGGCAGCGCTTACCAAGGTTGATACCTGCCCGGCCACCTGCGTTCCGTCCGGAGAGACGGTGAGCGTGACGGGTGAGCTGCTGACCTGGCTCAGATCGACGGTGACACCCGGAAGTAGTCCTGTCACCGCGTTCGTCGAGGATGTGACCTGGTAACCACCAGTGCCTCCGACGGAGACAATCGAGTTCTGAGCTGCAGTAGTAGTCTGCATTGCGCCGAGCGAGGAGCTCGAAAAAGCTTGGGTATCTATCGTCGCACCGCCGGACAAACCAGTCTTGTTCGAAGTGATCTCAAGCGCATAGGCGTTGGTTCCCACCTGTAATGCCGTGGCGGTCACGCCAGAATTGGCACCGTTGATGGCACTAACGACGGAGGCAAGGGAGCCATTGCCCACTGAGACGTTTTGCGCCGACATGGTCCCTACACTCAATCCCCCCGAAATGTTCGCTGTGATCGTGCCGCCGGTTCCCGAAGTGAGAGTTACCTGTGTGGCCCCGGATCCGGAGATGTTGTTAATAGTATTCGACGTGCCGTCGACATTTATTATCCCGTCGGTTCCATACACCAGCGAACCGGTAGAAAGGCCAAGGGTAGCAAGGGCGGTTCCGCCGGTGATTTGAAGAGACGCGCTCGATCCCTGTTCTGTCGTTGCGATCGACCAAATTCCGGAGGTGTTCACCGTGGCGTCAAGGGTTCCCCCAGAGGCCTGGCTTATGGCCTGTGCCAACTGGCTTTGACTGTAGGTTCCCGAGGCAATCGTCACTGTGGTGGCGGTTCCGTCAATGTTCGCGGTGATTGTGTCATTGGACGATGAAATCGATATAGACGAGGCAACGGCCGTAGTGCCGCTCACGCTTGCACCGGCAGAGGCCTGGGTGACACTGAGCGTATGTGAGCCAGTCGCGAGGCTTGACGTCCCGCTGAAAGAGCTTATTCCGATGGCAGCGCCGCCCGAGCCAACCAAATAATTACCGGACGCGACTACATCGTTGGTGGCAGAAACGGTGCCAGCCGATATCTGTGTGGAGCCGGTAGCCAGTTGGTCAACGGCGAGAGTGATTGACCCCGCGTTTGAACCTGACGAAATTACACCGCTTGCAACCGAGGAATTTGAGGAGCTCACCGAATACGCCTGATCAAATGCGAGAGGGCTGGCAAGAGCGTCGCCGGCCTGCTGAAGCGCAAGCATGTCCGAATTCAGCGACTGGTAATCGGAGATCTGCGTGTTAAGAGAGGTCTGCTGGTTCTGCAGAGTCTGGAGTGGCTGGTCAAAGCTCATCATTTCGGCATTGATGATTGCCGTGGTGTTAAGACCTGACTCTATTCCGCTAAAACTGATTGGCGCCGTCATTTTCTTACCTTCAGCTTCGAGCCGACATTGAGATACATCACTCCCAGGAACTCCATCCTGGGAGTGATGTCGGGAAATTTACAACAGCTTCGTCGCCAGACTTGGCAGCTGCTGAGCCTGAGACAACACCGCTACTCCACCCTGCTCCAAGATCTGTAACTGGGTGAACTGCGTCGTTGCTTGAGCAACGTTCACGTCGACGAGGTTTGCATGCGCAGCTTGGATGTTTTCCTGAGCCGTAGTGAGGTTGGCAGACAGGGCCGTTAGTTGGTTCTGCGTAGCGCCGATGTTGGCAGCCTGAGTCGCAACCGTGCCGATCGCAGCCTGAACCGCGGTCATGGCAGCCTCTGCAGCAGTCACTGAGCCGATCGACACTGCAGCCGTGTTCACACCCAAAGCAGTAGAGTTGGACGAGCTGATGCTGATAGCAATCTGATCGCTAGATGTGTTGTAGGGCCCAACCTGGAAGGTCTGGTTGGTATAGCTTCCGTTCAGAAGCGCAGTGCCACCAAAGTTCGTGCTAGAGGCGATCTGATCCAGCTCGCTCTGGAGCGATGCAAACTCCGCCTGGTTAGCGGCCAGGGTGCTCGATGTTTGTGTGCCACCATTGGCAGCCTGTGTCGCCAGGGTGTTCATCGTCTGAAGAATCGAAGCCTCCTGGCCCAACGCGCCTTGTGCGGTCTGAAGCACCGAAACAGCGTCCTGAGCGTTGCTTATTGCCTGAGTGTACCCGTTGGCCTCCTGTTGGAGATACTGACCAATGACGTAACCAGCGGGATTGTCAGCGGCCGACTGGATCTGCAGTCCTGACGAAAGCTGGCCTACAATCTGAGTCAAAGCGCCATTTGTCTGATCCAAAGCGTTGTACGAATTGACAGCCGCTTGGTTGTAGTTTATTAGAAGTCCCGACATGGGATTTGTCCTCCTGCTGACATTGATACTTCCCGAAGGAAGTTGAAGCTTCCTTGCTCCGACGCTTCCTACGGGCCATTCACCACAAAAGTTGAGAGCTGCGCCAATTTTTTAGCGCCTGGCACCCACAGACACGGCATTCATACGGTCATTCGTCTGGCAGCCGTAGCGCGCCCGATCGATCGCCGTCAGTCTCTCCTTTATCGTACGGGCCACCTTTCCAGGTGAGAGTAGACGCGCCTTCTCCTTGGACTGCCGCGCCTTAGCCGCCGCCAGTTTCGGCTGGTTCACAACCATCTTCATGGCCCTGGCCGCCCTTTCCAGGTTGGGATCCGCCCACATCCCTCCAGGTAGACAACGAAGCTCGTCTTTCGGCACCGGAACATGCACGAACGGAACCTGAAAGCTATTTTGAGGACCCTGAAACTCGCGGCTGAAGCCCTGCGCGGTCACAATCGTCGGGATTGACTGAGCCATCGTACGCGCAATCATCAAACCCGTACCCTCGCTCCGATGCATTGACACATAGCATGACCTGCAACCCGTCTTGCCAAGAATCCTTCCTGCGCTCCTTCCAAAGTTGTCGACTACGATGATGTCCGGCCGGTTTGCTACAGATTCAACAAGCCTTCGATGCTCAGCGACACTGCGATCCGCGTGGCTCGCTTCAATCAGAAGACCCGGCCCCTCCCCAGGGCTGAAAGCAGCGCTGAAAGCTTCGACCACTCCCAAGGGGTTTTGCCTTTCAAAACCAGTGATATAGTCGACGCCGGTAATAAAAGTGAAGCTAAATTTAGGCACACCATCCACACCGCGAGACTTCTCTATCGGCCAGTAGGTCATTACCGGTAAGGGAATGAGAATCACTGGGCGGTCCGTCGCCTGTGCCACGGCGCCCGCGGAGAATCGAGAGGGAGTCCAGACCTCATGGAGAGCACTCGACACGACAAACATCGATTCGGAGGGCTTGTCGAAATCCCAAGGCCAGACGCCTATCGCATATCGGCCTTCGAACGGCGCAACACCATTATCCATGACGAAATTGCCCAGATCCTCCGGCGCCAGCACAAAAAGGGTCTTGTCGAATGGCAAATCCCCATCATCACGGTGGGTCCACCGAACTGGCCCTTTCCTTCCATCCGCATAGTACGAATACGTAGACACCGATACGCCGTGGCTGCTGAGAGTACTGGCAAAGGCGCGGGCTACATATCCCTCCACGGTCGTACTCTCGAACGGAGCGACGATATTCACTCCACCGCGCTGGACCATCGGCGACACCTTCAGCATCTTCGCCATCTTCGGTCTCGTTGGGTTGGGCAAGTCTTTTCGTTCCGCGCCTACCGCCGATATCAGGGTACTGCGCTGTCCTGCGATAGCAGGATCGACGTGACTTGCCTCAAGCAGTCCTGGAGCCAATCGCGCGATCTCCTTTGCCGACTCCTCCCGAGCATCCGGATCGAGCCGGCTGCGAGCCTCGTGAAGCGAATTCACGATGGAGCGATCCCCAAAGCTCCCAAATGCAGCGGCAGCCGCGAAAATCCTGACCCTCGGATCCGCACCCTCGTCCTTGGCGATCGCGACAAGAGGACAGGCACTTCCGAGGCCGGCCCTTCGCAATCTCGACGACCAGACCAGCGCCCTCGCAACAGGTAGCTTCGGTCCGATACGCCCTGCCGCCGCTAGCGGTTCAAGCCGATCGGGAAATCGCACCCAAATGCCCTCAAGAATTGCGTCAGCGAGGAGGGGAAGCAGCCGAAGCGTTCTCCCGAGAACCGGCATGAGATCCTTAGTCCCGGTTGCATCAGCTAATTCCGACAGGTCCCTGCCGGCCTTCAGAAGCCAAAGACACAGTTCGGACAGATCGGCTTCGAGCACGCCGTCACTTCTGACGGCCTCGAGGACCATGTCCGCCGCCTCGCCGTACCGCCCGAGCGAGGCCAATGCCTCGCCTCGTACGGCCGCAACCATGTGGGCGGCATACTCCATCCCATCATCGTCGCGTCCCCGAGGAGGAACGCGTGCCAGCATCGCAAGCCCGCCCTCTGAATCGCCCATTGCAATCCTCACACGTCCTTCGGCAATATCCGCGGCGATCTGGCTCGAAGAGACCTGTCTGAGCTCTCCTACCTGTTCTAGGGCTTCTTCGAAACGGCGAAGTCGCACCAGAGCGTATATTAGGTTCCCTAGCGCAAGCCGTTGAGTGGTCGGCACGTCCGCTATCTCCGCTGCCTCAAAGAGAGCCTCGACCGCTTCGTCGCTCCTTCCGGCCGACTCGAGCGCACGGCCATAGTTCATGAGCGCATACGGCTTGACCACTTCATCGTCTTCGAGCGCCGCTTTGGCGAGCGCGAGGTTCCTCTCCGCCTTACCCTTTGAATCGAATACCTCAGCCACGTAGCCATGATGAATTATCCTCACCCCGCTGAGATAGCCCGCCTGCAAAGCACGGTTCGGATCGTCAGCTGCTACGACCTGCTCGTGAAGCCGATGTCGCCAAGTGCATCGCTCTCTTCGAAAGAGCCTTATCGCGGTATGAACCGAACGACCATTGCCAGCTCCAAACAGGTTCTCAATAGCGATCAGGTACGCCTCGATCTGTGACCTGTGATCTGCGAGCTGCGCGCGCAAAGAAGCCGCATCGGCGATCAGGTTCTCATCCGCATCCAGCGAGAGGACCCACTCTCCCGTGGCCCTCTCGAGAGCCGCCTGTCGTGCCCTGGCAAACGAGTCATCCCAGTAGCCCTCTATCACTCTTGCACCGGCAGACCTTGCTATGTCGATCGTACGGTCGGTGGAGCCGGTATCGTAGACAACTACCTCGTCAGCCACTTCCGATACGGAGTCGAGACATGCTTGCAGCATCTTCTCCTCGTCCTTCACGATGAGGCACACCGATAGCAGAACCAGCGGAGCGATTCCGTCGGCATTCCACTCCGACCGAAACCGGTGTCTGTCGTGGAGCTCATCGCCATGGGCGAATATGCCCTTGCCACCTAAAGTCCTGTGCACGTAGCATCCGTGGGCTACAACAAGCCGCAGTCCCGAATTGCGCAGCTTCATGCATAGGTCATCGTCTCTGAAGCTTGCGGTAAGGTAGCCTTCATCGAAACCGCCGAAGGACCTGAATTCTTCAGCGCGAATCGCAAGGCAAAAGCCCTGAAGCCTTGCAGACCAAGTCATCTTACCCAAGTGGCCTCTCCGCCAAGCCTGTGCGAAGTCTCCCAGGGAGTCGACATCTCCCGGCAGGTACGAAATTTCCCGAACCTCCTGGTCTCCCGCGTCTCCGCCGTTCGAGCGCGGACCCACAGCTCCGATACTCTTGTCTGAAAACGGCGCAATGAGCTCGTCCAACCAGCCCGCCCGAACCAAAACGTCATCATTTAAAAAAACGAGAAACTCGCGATTGGCAACGCTCGCCGCGATATTGCGAGCATCGGCCGAGATAGGTTTTTCCGAAGTATCGACGACTTTAACCCACGGGAATCTCGCTTGCTCAGGGAGCGCGTAACCAGATGACCCGTCAAGAGCGACGATGACCTCGTCGGCCGGGCCAAGCGTTGGCCTCAAGGACTCCAAGCATTCTCGGGTAAAGCGCCATGGATTCCTCGCCAAAACAATGATCGATGCCGTACTTCCCAAATTGCCAGTCCTCACGATAACTATTACGTCCCACGAAATAGACGAATTGACCCCTTTGGATCGGGACTTCACAAATCCGTCGCTGCAGCAAGCGCAATCCAGCAACCATTGTGAGGCTGAGCATGGGAGAATCCGGGGTCGCACTTCGCCTTCTGAATTAAAAGTGCGAAAACCGTTGCCAGACCTGACTTCTAACCGAATAAGAAAATGCCGGTTGATCAAAAAATCTGATAGTGGCGAAAATACTGGAACCGAGATCGGACAGTAGTCCAGCATTCACATTTTGCAAATATGATCAAGCCTCACAATTCATTCGCTAAGCGTTATACCAGCGCAACGACCGCTTTAGAGGATTTTCAAATCCCAAACGGGTCCAAGCGACTTGACAGAATTAGCGGGTTATAGGCTTCGCCCCTGAGAGCCCATGCTACTCTGAAATTTAGACCCGTAAAACGTCGAGTCTTTGTACGGCACGTTTCGTAGGCTCAGGGCTGATTATGACATACTCTCTGGAGGAGTTCGACTCGATTCTCCGTCGAGCCAATCCTGTCAACGTGAAAACCCCGGCTGCTACGCTTAGACGGTGGCGGACTGAACTCGTGCGGGCCTCCGTCTTTATTTCATACGCAATTGGAGTCCTCTCGCTCGATCTTGAAATACTCAATCGAAGTCTCGAAACAAAAACCGATGACGTCTTCGAAGAACTCGTAGATGAACTGCCAAATCTCCTCACGTCAGGCTGGCTTGGTGGAGGTTGGTCGCTCTCCCCAGATGCATCGGCATCCGTCGGAGCCGCAGCCGAACTGGCGGCAGACCAGGCGAAGGATCTTATTGGCCTTCATGCAGAACTGGCCGAGAGCGATCTCTCTGATCGAGCCGTCGTCACGGACCTTTTAAGCCGAACCGCCTCTCACAGAGAAGCTTTGATTGGCCGGAGGGAGAAGCTGGAACACAAGATCCGAAAAATCCAGCAGACCATACGATCCCAGTATGCTGCTGGGACTGCCTCAGTTGATGACTGGCTCAGGTAAGCGCTGTCCATCGTGGCAAAACCTGAACACTTTGAGTAACATTTCGCCCACTCAACCATACCTATATTCACGAGGATTTTTGCTATAAATCTGCCACCTAGACGTTTTTAGTGGCACCTACAAGGCACATTTAGCTAACATTGTTGAAATTTCTATTGCGTATTCCTCACTAACTGTGATATCTTTGCCACGACAAGTCGCTATCTATTGCTTCTGTGGCGGGAGCAGCTTCTATGTTTGAGGCAAGAGGGGCGGAAAGGTGTTTACGCAAGAAGAATTAGTCTTTCGCGCGTCAAGCAAGATCGACCAAGCGGACCAGCTATGGTCGCGGTATTTTCAGACGCGCTCCACGAGCGATAGAAATAGGCTGGTGGTGTTCTATGCGCCGCTGGTAAGGCTGGTGGCAAACCGTGTAGCAAGGGGATTGAGATCATTCCAATCACTCGAGGAGATCTGCTCAAGCGGCCA
>DAHVOF010000018.1 GCA_027318945.1 Actinomycetota bacterium
GACCATTCTTGTCCAGATAACCGAGACCGGCATCCAAAAAAATCTCCTGAGAGACATCAAGATGAGAAAAAAGAGCATTTGGAAAATCGGGAGCCCATCCAAGGAAAAACCTTTTAAAATCATCTGAATCCAGTCCTCGCGAAGCTAGATATTCCCGCGCACTCTGAGCTGCGCTGCTGGCAAGAAGCTGGTGATGGTAGAAGTCTGTGGCCTTTGAAAGAGCGGCAAGCAAGCTAGACCGCTTCGTAGCGTGCTTTGAAAGCTCTTGGGAGTCATATGTCAGGACGATGCCCGCCCTTCCCGCAAGGTACTCCACTGCTGCCACGAAGTCCAGTCGCTCGATGTCTCGTACGAATGCGATCGCATCGCCTGATGCATGGCAGCCGAAACAGTAGTAAAAACCCTCCTCTGCGTTCACGCTGAACGATGGGGTGTTCTCCGAATGGAACGGGCACAGACCCACATAACGCAAACCGACCTTTTTCAGTGCGACATACTCGCTAATCAATGCCAAAATATCGGTTTGATCCAGCACCTTTGATAAATCGTTGCCGTTAATCAAGTGCTGACCTCTACTCGCATCTTTTCCTCATCTGCCGAAACGCCTCCAGGAAACCGGTCTTGAATTTGACCCTCCAACGATCCGCCACGAATCGTGAAGGGCACGCTTCAACCCCGGCATCAAATCTCCCACAAATCGATAAAGAACAAAAGATACTATGGCAACTCACAATCTTATGCAGCCACCGAGTCACTGCGCTTCAAGCGTTCCCGGTGACTCACGCTTAGCAATCTTTCCACCGGAAGAGCAAGAAGCTTGTATGGTTGTGAGATCGATCACGCGCCGAGAAGGAGACCTATTTCAAATGCAAATCCAAGCAGCGGTCGTTAACAACAAAGGAGAGGATTTCCAGATCGATACTCTTGAGCTCGATCCACCCAAGACCGGAGAAGTGCTGGTGCAAATGGTTGCGTCGGGGATCTGCCACACCGATATCAACGTGAAGAACCAGACTCACAGGGTGCCGGCACCAGCCGTGCTGGGACACGAAGGCTCGGGAATCGTCGAAAACGTGGGGCATGGAGTGACGGACCTTGTTCCAGGAGATCACGTTGTCCTGGGATTCGCGTCCTGTGGAGTTTGCCGCAACTGCCTGAGCGCTAAATCATATGCCTGTGCGCGTCATGCGGAGTTGAATTTCGGTGGAATGATGGATGACCGTACGCACCGGTTGCATCGCGGGGAACAGCCCCTGTCAAACTTTTTCGGTCAATCCTCATTTGCAACGCATTCTGTGACGAATGCGCGCAATGCAGTAAAAGTTCCCAAGGACGTTGATCTCGCTCTGTTAGGCCCCCTGGGGTGCGGTCTCATGACTGGCGCAGGAACAGTCTTCAACAGGCTAATGCCACCGCCCGGTTCATCCATCGCCGTCGTCGGGGCCGGCGCAGTAGGGCTCAGCGCGATAATGGCAGCCTCCATAATCGGGTGCGGCACAATCATCACCATAGATGTACACCAAAGCCGTCTGGACCTTGCCCTCCAGCTGGGAGCCACTCATGCAATCAATGCGTCGGATACCCCTGACATAGTGGACGCGATACGTTCTATTACGGACGGTGGCGCGGATTTCTGCGTCGAGGCCGCAGGCCATCCCCTCCTTCTGCGTCAGATGGTTGATGCGCTGGCACCAATGGGAACTGCCATACAGCTGGGGGGACTGCCCCAAGGAACTGAGGCGCATATCGACTCGAACGACCTGCGATCGAAAAGCAAGACCATTGCCGGGCTTGTCGAAGGCGGAAGCGTTCCCAAAGTTCTGATTCCAAAACTAATTGATTTTTACCGTATGGGAAAGTTCTCCTTTGACAAGCTCGTCACCTTTTATCCCTTCGACGACATAAACAAAGCTGTCGACGATGCCCACCGTGGTGTCGTTATAAAACCCATATTGCGTTTCGGATAACGCAAGCATGGCCGGAAAAGATACCCAGACATGCCCAAAGGCGTAGCCCCCGAGCCTTCGATGCCGTAGGCGGGACAGATAGAGGCCACGACTTGGAAAAAAATTAAACTTTGAACGAGCTCTGCACCCCGGCGGGAAATAGATCCTCAACCTCGAGAGGCTTGTGGGTCACACCCTGATCGTAGCTGAACCGAAGAAAAGAACTCAATGTGACCCTATTGGGTTCCACACCATAAGGCCAGTACCCGTCGCTGCCAAACAGCTCCGATATTCTGCCTGCGAAGACGCGTGACCATGGCAGCGGAAAACGGCTTGCGGTAACGTCAAACAGTCTTTCGATAGATCGCCTCTTTGCCTCCTCAAAAGCCTTCATGAGGTTCATAGCAATCCACGGGTTCCCTTCCAGCACAGATTTCTTGACTGCCACAACATGCATTATCGGAAATATCTTTGTCTGCTGCCAATATTCCCATTCAGCCTGCTGGTAGTCGGGCAGGATCCGTCTCACCCTGGGGTCTCCTGCCTCGATAGATTGTGGAGCGTGCGCCGACATCATCGCGTCGATCTCACCCGAAAGCAGCATGTCGTTAAGCGACTTGTTCGGCTCGGACCGATAATATACGCCGTCCGGAATGCGGAGCTTGACCTTTTCAACCCTTCCGGGATCATTCACTCCCGCCTGCACCCACTGAATCTCAGTCAGTGGAATTCCTACCGTTTCCACCAGATATCCGCGAGAATAAACTGATGCGGTCTGAGCCCACTCCGGAATGCCAACCCGTAGCCCGCGAATCTCCTCGATCGAGGTAGGTCCATCTTGTCGCACATAAAAAGAAGATTGCCTGAATACTCGTGAAGGAAAGACGGGTATAGCCGTAACGTCACAATCTGGCTGAGAAACCAGCGATACGTATTTGGCAAATGAGAGTTCGCAAACGTCAAATTCCCGAAACTTCAAAAATCTGTAGAAGATCTCCTCCACTTGGAGGTCCAGCGCCTGCAACTGCACGCCCTCGACGGGGACGACACCGGACGTAAGATCGCGGACGTGATCGTAGTCGCTAATAGCGAGTGTAAGTTTTACTGCATTTTTCCCCAAGAGGAACCCCCCAACTCCGTAATTCTAACTTCTACGACCGTGACCTGAATTGACACCAACCGTAAGAGGCTACGCAAACTCGCCTCATCTGCAGCGTCAATTCACCGATGCGGCTCGACGCACTTGGAAACGGCTTGCTGCTCCGCCGCTGTGCCATTTACATGCTATCAGAGTCAAGGTTCATGGACGGAAGCTGAAGGATGCGCCATTGAGCGCAGGACAGTCCATGGAAACCAGCCAATTAAAGTAATCGGTCCCCTTTGCAAATTTGCTGACAAAATCTACTTCTTTGCGCGCAATACCGCCTGAGCGGCGGCCAGCCGAGCAATTGGTATCCTGTACGGTGAACAAGACACGTAGTCGACACCTGCTCGAACGAAGATCTCGATTGACGCGGGGTCTCCACCATGCTCGCCGCAAACTCCCACCTTCAGCGAGGATTTAGTGGAACGTCCCCTTTCGACACCCATCTCGACAAGCTCGGCGACGCCTTCGGGATCTAATGTCTTGAATGGGTTGGCGGATAGAAGGCCGAGATCAATATACGTAGCCATCAGCCGGCCTTCCACGTCGTCCCTTGAAAATCCAAAGGTCATCTGGGTAAGGTCATTCGTGCCAAAGGAGAAAAAATCCGCCGCCTCCGCAATCTGGTCAGCCCTTATAGCGGCTCGGGGAGTCTCGATCATCGTACCGATGGTTATGTCCAGGCCTTTCACCTTCTGGGCATCCACAGACTCCTGTATCCAGGACCTGGCGAGCGCAAGCTCCTCTCTCGTGACAGTGAGTGGAACCATGATTTCGACTACGGGATTCTTGCCCTTCTTCTTGAGCTCGGCGGCTGCCTGAAGGAGCGCCTTCACCTGCATTGCGTAAAGACCTGGCTTTATGACGCCGAGACGAACCCCCCTAGTGCCGAGCATTGGGTTTACTTCTTTCCAGGCCTTGGCAGCAGCGAACAACGCCGCTTCCTCGGGAGTAAGGCCCATAGTCGCCTCTTTGATCGATAACTCGAGCGTGTCAGGAAGGAACTCGTGCAGAGGCGGATCGAGGAGCCGCACCGTCACAGGTAAGCCATCCATCGCCTCGAGAATCTCTTTGAAATCAAACTTCTGAGCTGCCCTGAGCTCCTCGAGCGCTTCAAGCTCATCGTCCCTTGTATCAGCCAGAATCATCTTGCGCACGATCGGAAGGCGATCTTCTGCCAGGAACATGTGTTCAGTCCTACACAAACCGATCCCCTCCGCCCCGAACGAGCGGGCGTTAGCGGCGTCTGGACCATTATCCGCATTGGCCCTGATAGCCACCTTTCCGAAACGGATCTCGTCAGCCCATTTCAAAATGGTGTGGAACTCCGGAGGAGGAGCTGAAGACGTCAACTCGACCGCCCCGAGCACCACATCACCCGACGAACCATCTATGGAGATCTCGTCTCCTTCGAAGACCGTTATCCCGCTGGCAATGAAAGAGCGCCCAACGATCCTCACTGCGTCGGCCCCCACGACGGCCGGCTTGCCCCAGCCCCTTGCAACCACGGCAGCATGGCTAACTAGTCCACCTCTCGAGGTCAGAACTCCTTCCGAGCTGAGCATGCCATGAACATCCTCGGGAGAAGTCTCCTTGCGAACCAGAATGACCTTTTCACCTCTCCCGCTCGCAGCGACAGCATCCTCCGCCGAAAAGTAGACCCTTCCGACTGCAGCCCCGGGGGATGCTCCAAGACCCCGGGCAATGACGTTGGAATCTTTCGCCGCAAACTGGGGATGGAGAACCGAATCCAGATGGTCGGAGGTGATCCGCAGAACTGCTTCCTCCTTGGTCAGTCCGATCTCGCATTCGCTGGTCATATCCACAGCCATGCGGAGAGCAGCGACACCCGTTCTTTTGCCAATCCTTGTCTGAAGCATCCACAGCCGGCCCTGCTCGATAGTGAATTCGGTATCGCACATGTCCCTGTAGTGGCCCTCGAGGCGGACAAAAATCTCTATAAGCTCAGCAAATATTTCCGGAAACCTGTGCTTCAGCGCAATCAGCGGCTCGGTGTTGCGCACTCCAGCAACTACGTCCTCCCCCTGCGCATTCACCATGAAATCGCCGTAAATCCCCTTTTCGCCGGTTGCCGGATCCCTGGTGAAACCGACCCCAGTGCCGGAGTTGTCATCCCTATTTCCAAAAACCATGGACTGGACATTCACTGCAGTGCCCAGATCATTCGGAATTCCCTCACGCCGGCGGTATGCAACGGCCCGTGAGCCATTCCAGGAGCTGAATACCGCCTCAATGGCTCCTCTGAGCTGCTCTACCGGCGCCTGCGGGAAAGGTCTTCCGGTAAACCTGGCGACGATGTCCTTGTACGCCGACGTAAGATACTTGAGCAGTTCAGGAGGGACCTCCGAATCAATCTCCGCGCTGGAAAGTTCTTTCGCTGCCTCGAAGAGCTTGTCAAATTCGTCCCCCGGAACCCCCAGGACAATCCTTCCATACATAGAGATGAAGCGTCTGTAGGAGTCGTAAGCAAACCTAAGATCCTGTGTCTGCCGAGCGAGGCCCTCGACCGATAGGTCATTCAACCCTAGGTTGAGCACGGTATCCATCATTCCTGGCATAGAAAACTTCGCACCGGATCTCACTGAGACAAGGAGAGGATCAGAGGCATCGCCAAGCTTCTTTCCCATCTTCTCTTCAAGTTCCGCCAAGGCGTCAGCCACCTGATCAGTCAACTCATGAGGCCACCCAGTGCTGAGATAGTTCCGACACGCATCAGTAGTAATCGTGAAGCCGAAGGGTACTGGGAGACCGAGGACCGACGTCATTTCCGCGAGATTCGCCCCTTTGCCTCCCAATAGGTCCTTGAGCTCCATCGGTGAACGCGGGTGCTGGTGGTCAAACCCAAATACGTATTGCATCGATCCTCCTAAACGCCCTTCGGGAGTCCGGCTGGCCACTTTCTGAACCCAAAATCAAAAGAACTCTTTCAACCGGATTGCAATTAACTTCCATATGATCGGGCTTTTAATCTTACTACGCCGTCACTTTCAAATTAATGGGTGGGCGACCAGACGTTAAGCATCGATGAAATATGTTCCTTCAACTGCGACATCGGAACCCTGATTTGATCGGTCGTATCCCGGTCTCGAATCGTGACGGCATTGTCCTGAAGCGAATCGAAGTCCACCGTTACACAAGCTGGAGTTCCCACCTCGTCTTGGCGACGATACCTCCGGCCGATCGACTGAGTATCGTCATAATCGCAGGAAAAACTCGGGGCCAGATCTTCAAAGATTTGATCGGCCAGCGCGATGAGCGACTCCTTTTTCGAAAGCGGGAGGATCGCCACCTGATAGGGCGCAATTCTAGGATCCAGCCTCAAAACAGTCCTTGCTTCCCCTTTGACAACATCCTCATCGTAGGCTGCGACCAGAAAGGCCATCATGGTTCGGGTTGCACCGGCCGCAGGCTCGATCACGTACGGGATGTAGGGCTCGTTTGTAGAAGGATCGAAATACTCAAGTCTCTCTCCAGAATAAGAGCTGTGAGCCTTTAAATCGAAATCGGTCCGGTTGGCGATACCTTCAAGCTCCCCCCAGCCCCATGGAAATGCAAATTCCACGTCAACGGTCCCGGCAGAATAATGCGAAAGCTCTTCCTTCTCGTGATGCCTAAGACGTAGACGGTCGTCGCGGATTCCGTGATCGACATACCATTGGAGCCGTTCCGTGTACCAATATTCAAACCATTTCGATGCCTCTTGAGGGGGAACGAAATACTCCATTTCCATCTGCTCGAATTCACGAGTCCGGAAAACAAAATTTCCTGGAGTTATCTCGTTTCGGAAGGATTTTCCAACCTGTGCAATTCCGAAGGGTGGCTTTTTTCGCGTCGTCTGAAGAATGTTTTTGAAATTGATGAACATGCCTTGAGCAGTCTCCGGACGCAGGTACGCGACCGAAGCCTCGTCCTCGACCGGGCCGACGTAGGTCTTGAACATCATATTGAACGCTCTCGCCTCGGTGAGATCCGTCGAGCCGCAGTTCGGACAGACACCTTGTATGTGATCTGCACGCCAGCGCTCCTTGCAGTTTCGACAATCTACAAGAGGATCCGTGAAGTTTGCCAGGTGGCCGGAAGCCTCCCAAATCTTGGGTGTCGAAAGTATCGAGGCATCCAAACCGACCACATCGTGACGCAACTGAACCATGGACCTCCACCATGCGTTCTTTACGTTTCTTAGCATGAGAACGCCAAGTGGCCCGTAGTCGTAGGTCGACCTGAAACCTCCATAAATCTCTGCGGAAGGGAAGATTATTCCACGCCTCTTCGAGAGATTGACAATCTTTTCCATCAAGTCTTCAGCCATGTGCGCTTGATCCTACCAGCTAACAATTTCCGTGCCTGCCACGAAAAAGCTGCAAGCGTAGGTGGCGCCGTTCGGAACTTGATCACAGCATGTCGTTTCAAATGACCTTTTGGCGAGCCACGCCAACCAGGTATGGCGCGTCCAAGTCACACTTGCGCCTCCGGTGAGCTAGCCGATTTGAATGAACGCCACAGCAGCAAGTCGTAAGAGATCTTCATCACAGCGCTTGCCAAAAAAGGGGCCACTGCCGAAACACTGGAGAGAAGGAATCCGCCGATGACTGGACCAAACGATCGGCCAGCCTGCCTTCCCATCGATGTCCTGGAGGCGGCGAGCCTGCGCTCCTCGGGCCGCACGATGGAGGCAACATAGCTTTTCCTGGTCGGAACATCCATCTCAACGAGAAGTGACCTCGCCAAAAGAAGGGCAGCTGCAACAAGGGCGTTCGGGGCAAACGGAACGACGGCGAGCAGGAGGCTGGATGGGATGTGGGTGAATACGGCCGTATTCAGAAGGCCCAGCCTGCGAGAGATCCTTTCAGCAAGAGGGAACGAAACCGCTGTTAACACATCCATGCCGAAATATAACCCCGAAAGATCCTCGATGCTCAGATTGAAGTGATATCTAAGCCAGAAGATGACAAGTGTCTTT
>DAHVOF010000032.1 GCA_027318945.1 Actinomycetota bacterium
AAAGAATTTCTGCAGTCTTTGTTTGCAAACCAGATTGAAGGCGCGAATCTCCTTGTGAATAATTCTAGGTGGGCCAACTTCCGCACCATCAAAAACCGAAATTGGAGTGTAGGACGATACGTAATTCTCGGGGATGCCGCTCATACCGCACATTTCTCCGTGGGGTCAGGGACAAAAATGGCAATGGAGGATGGAGCTGCTTTAGCAGGTGCTTTAGCGACTCCAGGGTTAAGCTTGGAGGAGGCTGTCCAGCTTTACGAAATGGAGAGGCGCCCCAGCGTCGAGGCGATACAGGGGTCTGCGAGGCCGAGCCTTTCCTGGTGGGAAAATTTTGGTAGGTATTATGCGTCAATGGAGCCTACCCAGTTTACGTACCACTTTCTCACCAGGGCAATCAGCGGTGACCGACTATTGCGTCGAGATGCCGGATTTGTCGGCGAGGTGTCCCGATGGTGGCAGGGTGCGTTTGGTGCGGCTCCGCTTCAAACCCCATTGGCAGTTGCGGGAAGCATCATGACCTCGCGTTTGGTGACGGTGAGCACGACGCCAGATGGCTTTTTCGAGGGTTTGTTCGAAACGACTGAGGGACTTCGCAAAATTAGATTTTGTTCGAGCATGGGAGTTCCAAATGATTGCGATTTCGCGGTTGTATCTATCCCCGAAAGCGCCGGAGGGCTTGAAAAGGCTCGCTCAACATTAGAAGACGTGTTAAGGAAATGTCCCGCAATCGTTGCCGTCACAGGTGGATCCTCCTTGGACAGGGTCTTGCTTTGCGAAGATATAAGACTTGGTGGTTCAGCATTGGCCATGATCGTTGACGACCACGCGAAACTTGTTGCTGCAGAGACATCGATCATGTCAGGCAGGGCCGATTTTTTTGGCGTGACCCTTGACCATTTGGGCGATAGACCGAGTTTTCGCTAGACGACCAAACTGCGATTCAAATTTTGATCTTGCAAGAAAATTGATGTTTAGTAGTTCTTGGAGGGAATCACTGTCAATGAGTATTTCAGAAGGATTGGTTGCGTGGCCCACAGATCTAGTAGCTAGGTACCAAAGTCTTGGCTACTGGAACGGAAAGACCCTGTGGGAGCATTTATGGGCAGCGGCTCAAAAATTTGGAGACAAGGAAGCACTAACCGATGGCGATACTCGGTTAACTTTCAACGAGCTGGTCGATCTATCCGATCGCCTTGCGGAAAACCTGCTCGAACGTGAATACGGGTCCGGAGACTGCGTTGTCGTACAGCTTCCAAACTGCTGGGAATTTGTCGTCCTGTTGTTCGCGTGCGTAAAAATCGGCGTCATTCCCATTATGGCGCTTCCTGGGCACCGAAAGAACGAGATCAGTTACTTCGTAGAGCACTCCGGGGCAAAGGCAATCGTGGTGGCCGATGAGATTCGGGGGTTCGATCATCAGGCCATGGCGTATGATGTCGCGAAGGGTTCGCCGAGCGTGCACGACATTTTTGTTGTGGGTAAGACCGACGTGCCCGGATCAGTTGATTTGAGACAGCTAATCTCGGTGCCGCCGACTTCGAAAGAGACCCGTCGCCTTATCGATGCAGTGGCCCCAGATTCGCAAGAAGTGGCGCTATTTTTACTTTCAGGAGGAACGACCGGCCTCCCCAAACTTATTCCAAGGTCCCATGACGATTACGGGTACAATTTTCGGCAGGCTGCTAAAGTTTCTGGTTGCGACGAAAGCACTGTGTATCTGGTTTCGCTTCCAGCATCACACAACTTCCCGTTAGCGTGTCCCGGACTTTTAGGTACGCTATACAGCGGTGGACGGGTTGTGATGGCTCGCAGTCCCGAGCCCGAGCAGTGCTTGAGTTTGATTGCGAAAGAGCGAGTGACGCTCGCGGCTGTAGTCCCGGCTGTGGCGCAGAGATGGCTAGACGCGAAGGTTGATAACCCCAATTACGACCTATCGAGCCTTGAGCTTATACAGGTTGGCGGGGCTCGAATGGCTCCAGAGCTTGCTAGAAAGGTCCGCCCAATACTCGGATGCACCTTGCAGCAGGTCTTTGGAATGGCGGAGGGGCTTCTCAACTTCACAGACTTGGATGCTCCGACAGATGTGGTCTGCGATACCCAAGGCAAGCCGATGAGTCCTGGAGATGAAATTCGAATTGTCGATGACGATGATCTGCCTGTAAATGAAGGCGAGATGGGTCAGCTACTTACACGGGGGCCTTATACCCTTCAAGGCTATTATCGAGCTCCCGAGCACAATGCAAGGTCATTTACCGCGGACGGCTGGTACCGCACGGGAGATGTTGTTCGATGGCATCCTAGCGGCAACCTCGTGGTTGAAGGTAGGACAAAAGATTTGATAAATCGGGCTGGAGAGAAGATAAGTGCCGAGGAGCTGGAGAACCTGATTTACCATTTGCCCTCAGTCGCACAGGTTGCTGCGATAGCCCTGCCTGACAAGAGGTTTGGTGAACGGACATGTGCGGTAGTGGTAATGCGGGAAGGTTGTCGGCCGCTGAGCTTAGATGAGATTTGCACGGTTTTTGACAGTATTGGAGTGGCAAAGTATAAATATCCTGATCAGCTGGAGATTCTTGACGCACTACCCTCAACAAACGTCGGAAAGATTGACAAAGCCCTTCTAAGACGACAGTTTAGCTGAAATGCGTTTTACGGAAGTATGATTGTGTGCAAAATCTTCTGAAACGCGCTTGCCGCACCTTATGTGCAAAGGACATCGACCGAGTAAATTGACCACAGCGGTGCATCGTTCGTGCTGAGATTGGGAGTGTCAGGTTGGCTGATGTCGTCGCGGCTTTGAGAGAAAGTTTCGGTTCTGAATCGGTCATAACAGACCAGGAGATCGTTGCAGGTTACATCATTGATTGGACCGGGCGGTTTAGAGGCGAGGCCTTTTGCGTGGTGCGGCCGGTCGATTCCTGGCAAGTTCAGAGAGCTGTCGAAATAGCGCGAGAGCACGGCGTGCCACTA
>DAHVOF010000035.1 GCA_027318945.1 Actinomycetota bacterium
AAAGAATTACAAAGCCATCGACATTTCTTGCTGCTCTCCCAATCGTCTGAATCAGCGAAGTCTCTGATCTAAGGAAGCCTTCCTTATCGGCATCCAATATCGCAACGAGGGACACCTCCGGGAGATCTAGGCCTTCCCGCAGTAGGTTGATCCCCACAAGGACGTCAAATTCTCCAAGCCGCAAATCACGAAGAATCTCGATCCTCTCCAAAGTCTCGATATTCGAATGCAAATAACGCGCCCTTAGACCAAGCTCAACGAGATATTCCGTAAGGTCTTCAGCCATCTTTTTCGTGAGCGTGGTAACGAGCACTCTGTCACCGCTGGCGGATCTTTCTTTAATCTCAGAGATTAAATCATCAATTTGACCTTTCGTCGGACGCACCTGCACCTTAGGATCCATCAAACCCGTAGGCCGAATAATCTGCTCAACCACCTGGGAAGACTCGGAAATCTCGTACGGTGAAGGTGTGGCAGACATGAATATAGCCTGATTGACGCGCCGGTAAAACTCCTGAAATTGCAACGGTCGGTTGTCCATTGCCGAAGGCAGCCGAAATCCATGGTCCACAAGAACTTCTTTTCTGGATCTGTCTCCAGAGTACTGCCCGTGAATCTGGGGAATGGAAACATGCGATTCGTCAATAACGATCAAAAAATCCTCCGGAAAGTAGTCCAGAAGAGTGAATGGCGGCTCGCCAGGTTGCCGGCCGTCAATATGCCTCGAATAGTTTTCGATTCCATGGCAAAATCCGACCTCTTCAAGCATTTCGAGATCAAATTGGGTTCTCATCGATAGCCTTTGCGCTTCAAGAAGTTTGCCGTGGTCCTCCAATTCCCCAAGTCTCGATTTAAGTTCCTCTCTTATCGATCCGATAGCCCGTCTAATTGTCTCATCGCCGGCGGCATAATGGGTCGCAGGAAAGACTGTTAGCTCATCCAATGTATCGAGCTGCTCGCCCGTCAGAGTGTCAACTTTTCCAATTCTTTCAACTTCATCTCCGAACATCTCAATTCGAAATGCAATCTCCTCGTAGGAGGGATGGATTTCCAGGGTGTCGCCTCGAACTCTGAACTTTCCCCTCACAAGATTTAGGTCGTTTCGTTCATACTGCATATCGATTAGCTTCCGCAAAATCGATCGCAAATCGTATCTTTCCCCTACCTTGAAAAACTGGATTTTATCCAAATATTCTGCTGGGGACCCGAGCCCATAAATGCAGGACACCGAGGCGACCACAATTACGTCCCGCCGAGTCAGCAGCGCCGAAGTGGCAGAATGGCGCAATCGGTCAATCTCGTCGTTTACGGTAGCATCTTTTTCAATATAAGTGTCTGAACTGGGAATATAAGCTTCAGGCTGGTAATAGTCGTAATATGAAACAAAGTACTCAACCCTATTTTTTGGAAAGAAAGCCCTAAACTCCGATGCAAGCTGAGCTGCGAGTGATTTGTTCGGCGCGATGACCAATGTAGGTTTTTGCACAGCCTCGATAGTCCAGGCAATCGTCGCGCTTTTGCCGGAACCGGTAATTCCCATTAGCGTCTGGAACTTGTGCCCCTTCCTGATCCCGTCGGACAGCCGCAATACTGCTTCTGGCTGATCTCCGGCGGGAGAATATGGCGCAATAACTTCAAACCTGCTCACATCTATACTTTAAGACTTCATTGAAAAGAATACTTTCAGCTGACGCCACAGCTCCTGAACCTTTTGGTCAAGGGACGTCTCATCGGATGAGTTGTCGATTATAAAATCTGCCTTTGACAACCGCTCTTCCCTCGATGCCTGGCTGGCTAGCCGCGCCCTTACTTCTTCTGCAGTAATTTCTCTTGAGGCTACAACTCTCGAAACGGCGACATCTAACGGAACGTCGACCACAATAACCTTCGATATCCCATAACGCTCCACTGCATTCGTCTCGAAAAGCAAGGGAATGACCAGGACCACCGGAATCTCACCCTGGTTGAGGCAGCTCCCAACACGCGCCTTCATCTCCTCCTCGATCAGGGGATGAAGAATGCCATTAAGATCGCTTCTAGCGACACTATCCGAAAATACCAATGCCGCAAGCTTAGGCCTATCCAATGCGCCGTCATCGGCCAACATCGAGTGCCCGAAACGATCCACAATCATGTCGAGGCCTTTCGTGCCAGGCTCGACGACCTCGCGCGCTATGACATCCGAGTCGATTACGCAAGCTCCAAGCTTTGCAAGCCTACTGGAAACCGTGGTCTTACCAGAACCGATGCCCCCGGTAATTGCGACGACCGGATTGGACCTGTCCCTAGTCATCCTCTGATTCTGGCTCATCATTACCGGAAAGCTCTGCAGCTATCGATACGTCTGACGACTCATCATCTTCGGGTCTGGTCGCGGGTACTTCAAGCCCGTGCTCAGCAACATACTCGGCCCAAGCTGCCTGCGCCTCCGTCTCGGGGGTGAACTCTAACGAATAGTCGATGTGACCAATGTAATTACCTTCTTCGTCATAGGCATGCTCCCCAAAGGCCTCGCGATACTCCGCGGCAACCTCTCCACCCTCAGCCGCTTGCTTTATCGAAAGCGATATTCGCCTTCGCTGAAGGTCTATATCGATGATCTTTACCCAAAGCTCCTCGCCGGGCTGTACCACCTGTTCCGGAAGATCAACGTGGTGTGCTGCCATCTCGGAGATATGCACCAATCCCTCGATGCCCTCACCCACCTGAATAAAGGCGCCAAATGGAACTAGCTTCGTTACTCGCCCGTAAACTAGCTCACCCACCTTGTGCGCATTCGCAAATTCCTGCCATGGATCGCTCTGGGTAGCCTTGAGGGATAGCGAAATCCGTTCCTTGTCAAGGTCGACGTCGAGAACCAACACCTGGATCTCATCGCCAACCTGCACTACCGAGGACGGATGGTCGACATGTTTCCAGGACAGTTCGGAAACGTGTACCAACCCATCCATGCCGCCCAGATCGACAAATACCCCAAAATTTACAACCGAAGAAACCACACCCCGACGAACTTCGCCTGGCTTCAGGTTTTCCAAGAACTCTTCGCGCTGTTCCTTTTGCGTTTCTTCCAACCACGACCTACGCGAAAGAACAACATTATTCCGGTTCTTATCCAATTCGATGATCTTTGCCTCTACAACTTTCCCAACATAAGGTTGAAGATCTCTGACACGCCTCAGCTCAACGAGAGAAGCGGGAAGAAAGCCGCGAAGACCAATATCTACAATTAGACCACCCTTGACTACTTCGATCACAGGTCCCTTTACAACTCCGTTTGCATTTTTGATCGCCTCAATGGTGCCCCAAGCCCTCTCATACTGTGCCCTTTTCTTAGAGAGAATCAGACGACCTTCTTTGTCCTCTTTTTGAAGGACTAATGCCTCGATTTCGTCACCAAGGTTGACGATCTCGAACGGATCAATATCGTGACGGATAGAAAGCTCCCGAGCAGGAATCACTCCCTCTGACTTGAATCCGATGTCGAGCAAAACCTCATCTTTGTCTACTTTGACGACCTTGCCAAATACGAGGTCACCGTCCTCGAATTCAACTATGGTGCCTGAAATTGCTTCATCGAGCGAGGTCTCCCCAAGATCGTCGAAGACAATAACGCGCGGAGTGTACTCCCCTTCGATGACCGCCTCGGCTACTGCGGAAACGCCATCGTTGTCAGGGGTGCTTGTAGTATCGGACATTTAGTTAGGTCGCTTTCTTTCCTTACAATCTTGCTCAAGCCCATACATGCAGCTCGAGTTCCTGCTAGACGGACTCACAACCACGCCAAATCTAACAGAGTAGATTCCAAATACACTAGCGACACTTACAGGCTATTAATGCCAGAAATACAGATCATTTGAATGGCGCGCCGAACCGAGGAATTACTTGGCATCCGCCCAGCTCCCTCCGCTAAAGACATTCGCCTCCAACGGGACGGACAGTTCCACGGCAGTCTCTAGAACCCGTTTCACTAAGCCTTCCATCGTACATACCTCACTGATTGCGCATTCGACGATTACTTCGTCGTGCACCTGAAGAACTATGTCTGCATCTAAGCTCGCAAGCTCTCGATCAAGCTTTACGAGAGCGATCTTAAAAATGTCCGCGGCCAAGCCTTGAATCCCGGCGTTCATCGCTTGCCTTTCGGCTGCTTCCCTCAGCCTGTAATTATCTGAAGAAAGCTCTGGCAAGGGGCGAATCCTACCGAATTCTGTGGTCGTATAGCCATCACGCCGTGCCTTTTCAACGGTCTCCTTCATGTAGCTAGTAAGCCTCGGAAACGCCGTAAAAAACGACTTCAGAATCTCGTCCGCCTCGGAAACCGAGATACCTAGCCTTTGGGAAAGACCATATGCCTCCATGCCATAGGCTAAACCGTAAGCTACCATTTTGGCCTTATTCCGCTGGGCAGGTGTGACTTCCATCAGCGGAACTCCAAAAGTGTAACTAGCCGTCTGACGGTGGATGTCAATTCCTCGCGTAAAAGCGTCAACCAGTCCTTCGTCCTTGGAAAGGTGCGCTATGACACGCAGCTCAATCTGTGAGTAATCGGCAATAACCAGCTTCCTGCCGGCCGGAGCGATAAATGCATTCCGAAACTTTCGTCCGTCCTTGGTTCGAATCGGTATGTTATGTAAGTTGGGATGATCTGACGAAAGCCTTCCTGTTCTTGCGACAGTCTGCGAAAAGGTAGCGTGTATGCGCCCATCTGACCCGATCTCCGCCAAAAGACCCTCGCCGTAGGTCGAGCGAAGCTTCTCGACCTCCCGATAGCGCATGACTTTTCCAATGATCGGATGAGCCCCAGTCAGGCGTTCCAGGCTGCGAGCGTCAGTTGAATAACCAGTCTTCGTTCTCTTCTGTGGCGACAGTCCAAGTTTTTCGAATAATACCCTTCCCAGCTGCTGCGTCGAATTGACGTTGAAGGTATGACCTGCCATCGCCTGTATCTCGATTTGGAGTTCCCGTGCCTCACTTGCAAAGTCTCTCTGCAGCTGCTCAAGGTACGATCGATCGACCAGGATACCCAGCGCCTCCATTTTTGCCAATATCGTCACGAGAGGCTTTTCAATTTCCTCATAAAGGTTTATAAGGGAGCGTGCCTCCAAGGCCTTTTCTATGCGTCCAACGGTTTTTACTCCTGCTTCGACGCGGGCGCCAAGAACCTCCGAATATCCGGGTTCACCGAAGACCAGACCAGGACCCTTATATCTCTCGCCATCCTTAGCTGCAGCAATTGGAGTGCCAAGCCATTCAAAGGCAAGCGACTCCAACTCGTAATCCGGGGCTGTCGGATCGAGAAGGTAGCCCGCAACTGCGCCATCAATCCCAATCTCGAAAAGTACCCGATACGTGGAATAAACGTACCGCAGTATCTCCTTGAGGCCGATCCCGTCCAGGGGTGGCAAACGTGATGCAATCAAGTTCCACACATCGCGACCTTCGTCGTTTGGCGACAGCAAGTCCGAAGGAATTCCAACTACGTCGTGACTTGCTGAAGTGCCCGTGATCGAAACCGCCACGCACAATGGCTCCGATCGTCCTGAACTCCCGCTCCAAAAAACCTCGATATAGGCGGATGAGTCCCCACCCAACTTGTACGACAACACCGCTTCCATTTCCGCAACTGATTTCACCCACGACACCTGGGTCTCACTCGGGCCGTCGTTGGCGGGCTTAGAAATCGAGGTTCCACCCACGGCGGTTGTTCTACCCCCAAAGACCGCAAGCGTGCGCTCCCAAAGCTTCTTGAACTCGAGGAATCGGAAAAGATCCTCCGCAACCTTTGGATTCCAGTGACCCAACTCAAGCTCGTCAAGAGAAACTGGGAGTGGGACGTTGCGAACTAGTGGTGTAAGCTGCAAATTGAGCAAAAGCTGCCCACTGTAATCCTCCAGGGTGGAGCGCAGCTTCGGTGACAATGAGTTCAAGTGCTCGAGCACTCCCTCAACCGAACCGTAGTCATTAATAAGCTTGGCAGCCGTCTTTGCTCCCACTCCTGGAACGCCAACGATATTGTCCGATGGGTCCCCTCTTAGCGCGGCGAATTGCGGATACTGCTCCGGCCTTACCCCGGTCCTTCGAACAATTCCCATGGAGTCGAGCATTTCGTACTCGCTGACACCTCTGATGTTGTACAGCACCTTGACATACGGGTCGGAGACAAGCTGAAAACTGTCTCTATCACCCGTGACTACAATGGTCGTCCATCGTCTTTCTCGGGCGGCCTCTGCGATGGTCGCAATTACGTCGTCAGCTTCGAATCCCGAAGACTCAACGACATGAATCCCAAGGCTCCTGAGGAGCTGGCCTATTAGCGAGAGCTGTGGGAATAAAGACTCAGGCGCCCTCTTTCGCGTGCCCTTGTATTCCACTGAAATCTTGTGTCTAAAAGTCGGACCCGCAGGATCAAACGCTACTACAACGTGTGTTGGCCCATGATCCTTGACCAGATTTAGAAGCATCGAGGTAAAGCCATAAATGGCGTTAGTGTACTGGCCAGAAGCGGTGATCATCGTTTCGGGCAGGGCAAAAAATGCGCGAAATGCGAGAGAGTAACCGTCGAGAATCATAAGCTTCGCCACGCATGCAATGTTACGCGATTCTCGAAGCAATCAGCTACGTCCCGCTACCGGACTGCATATCCAACAATCTTTTCTACAAAACCTAAATACGCAGATCTCGCCTAACGTTCTGTCTTGCCCGGAACTAGATCGCCCAAGATCACCTTTTGTGCGATGTCCGCCATGGGACTTCTCGAATCCATAGCCGTCTTTTGTATAAATGTGAAGGCTGCAGGCTCACTCATGTAAAAGCTCTCCATAAGCACGCTCTTGGCCCTGTCAAGCAGTTTTCTGGTCTCGAGCTGACGATTAGCTCGCTCAGCCTTATCGGTCAGGGATGACACCTCGGCCTCGAGCGCTATTCGCTCCTGAAACCGCGCGCGAGCAACCTCAATTGCCGGCACTAAGTCCGACGCTTGAAATGGTTTGACCAGATAAGCCAGTACTCCCGCGTCTCGCGCTTGCTCAACAAAACTGCGTTGGGAAAACGCCGTGAGAATTACGACCGGGCAAATATTTTCCAGTGAAATCGCTGAGGCGACCTCTATGCCGTCCATTCCAGGCATTTTGATGTCAAGTATTGCCAAATCAGGTCGGAGGTTGCGAATAATGTCGAGGGCTTCCTCCCCGCGGCTAGCTGCACCTACGACTTCATAGCCCTCTTCCTCAAGAATTTCCTTAAGGTCAAGCCTAATGATCGCCTCGTCCTCAGCTATAACCACTCTAAGTGCCACAACAATCCTCCAAATCCCCGCAAAGAGTCAGCTGAAGCATTATCCGCTTTCGCCTTCAACCAGTTTTCCTGCGATGTTTTAGCTTCATCTAAATCGGCAGCTTATGCTGAAACAGTATAGAAATAGTCCTCCCTATTCGGCATCGGAACGCCAGGCAGAAAGGATCTCGGTAAATGTTCGTCAGACAGCTCCCACTCTGGATAGCCCAGACAAATTGCTGGATCATTTCCCGATCCAGGACGGAGTCGGAATGC
Organism: Actinomycetota bacterium; assembly: GCA_027318945.1. Lineage (GTDB taxonomy): Bacteria > Actinomycetota > Acidimicrobiia > Acidimicrobiales > Acidimicrobiaceae > SCQM01. The sequence continues at coordinate 7,549 of DAHVOF010000035.1, forward strand.
GTGATTGTCGATGTCCCTCCTTCGCCCGACGAGATCCTGAGGCTGCTCCGATCTAACGACCTCCGACCAGTCGCAATTCTTGCGACCCACGGGCATATAGACCATGTCGGGGGCGCCGCCACCGTTTCGAGATCAAGGATTCGCGGCGAAATCCAGTCAGATCTTCCTGTGTATATCAATGATCGCGACAAGCATTTGCTTTTAGACCCGATTGGGACTTCTGGTCTGTTAGGCGACGAACTGAGGGAGTCGGGCATAGACGTCAATCCCCCAGAATTCATTTTCGGCCTTGCCGACGGAGACATCTTTAAAGGCTCCGGACTAATTTTTGAGACACTGCACACACCGGGACACACCGAAGGGTCGATCTGTTTTAAGGCCCGCGATGCGGACACAACGGAAGTTGTGCTTTTTTCGGGAGACCATCTTTTCAAAGGTTCCGTGGGTAGGACAGATCTTCCAGGGGGTTCGTTCGAAAAGTTAATGGACTCAATGACTTCAAAAATACTGCCGCTTGATGACGCTATGACAGTTCTACCAGGTCACGGCGAAACGACAACGATTGGCGACGAAAAAAGATCCAACCCTTTCCTTGGCATGCTGAAATAGCTGTGACAAAAAGCACGGATGCGTTGGCGAGTCCTTAAGGCACCTAATATACTTTCATAGCCAAAGAATTAGGTTATGTAGTGCGGAAAACCGTCTTTTATCGCAGACCGTTGGACAACGACAGTGACACAGCTCAAATGGTATGAGCAGTCTCGTCGGCATTGTAGCCGCCGACTATCGCCTGATTTGAATTGGGAGATCCCAAGGAAGCACCATCTGGCAATGCCAGGTTTGCAGCAACATTCGCGCGGTAACCGCTGCTCCCCAAGGAGCAATCCGATTGAAGGGAAATGTATGACTCAGACTCGTCTGCTAATTGACCCATATCTTGACTGGGTTAAAGAAGAAGAAATTCCAGTGTACGAAGAGTTCGGTTTCGACCTTTTGACCATGGATCTCAAGCCTTGGCCACGCATGGGAGCAAAGGGAGCCTTCGCTCTCGTCTCCGGACGGGGAGATTACCTCGACACATTCGTTTTAGAAATTCCTTCTGGAGGATCGACTGACCCTCAGCGACACCTCTTCGAAGAGGTTATCTACGTTTTGGCAGGTCACGGTAGCACAACGATAGAGTCATCGGATGGTTCGAAGCGCTCCTTCGAGTGGGGACCGAAGAGTCTCTTCGCAATTCCACTTAACGCAACATACAGGCACTTCAACACAAGCGGAACCAAAGCTGCCCGGTTTGTCTCAACAACTAATCTTCCTATGATCATGAAGCTTTTCCACGATTACGATTTCATATTCCAAAATCCGTATAATTTTTCAGGTCGGATCGGAGACAGCAAATATTTCGAGGGAGAGGGTGAATTTATTCCGCATCGGCCTGGACGTCACATGTGGGAGACAAACTTTGTTCCCGACCTTAGTACCTTCGAACTGCGGGAGTGGAAAGATCGTGGAGCTGGGGGATCAAATATCATGTTCGCATTAGCTCAAGGAACTATGCACGCGCATTTGTCGGAGATGCCGGTGGGAACCTACAAGAAAGGGCATCGCCACGGGGCCGATTTTCATATTTTCCCGGTCACTGGACACGGGTACTCGATTCTATGGTTTGAAGGTGATAAGGATTTTCGACGCTTTGATTGGCAACATGGAAGTGTCTATGCCCCTGAAGATATGATGTTTCACCAGCACTTTAACACTAGTCCGGAACCTGCTCGCTATCTTGCAGTTGCATTCGGCGGACTTCGCTATCCATTCAGCCAGGATAAGGTGAAAGTATTCCAAGGCATGGACGTAAGCCTAAAAAACGGTGGAAAACAAATTGAGTACGAGGACCAAGATGCCCGTATACACCCCATGTACCTTGAAGAACTCGCAAAGCACGGGGCAGAGGCCCGTATGTCTCAGTTCATCACAGCCAGCTAGTGGGAAACCATAACCACTATCATCACGATCATGACCTTGATTTCTCCTTCCACGACGACGAGGACAGCGAATTGCCCGATTCTGACGGCGGCATGGAGGGAGAATCCAATGCCTGGCTACTCGATAATGTCGAGCTGATCACAGTTGGTGTCGACGTCGGTTCGTCGACCACACATCTCATATTCTCAAGGCTTCATCTTCAGCGTCTTGCCCAGTCGCTATCAAGTCGCTTTGTGGTAGTCGAGCGCTCTGAGATCTATCGCTCACCAATCCTGCTCACTCCATTTACGAGTGAGTCTACAATCAATGTCTCCTTACTCTCGGAGTTCATAGACGATAGTTATCGAAATGCTGGAATTAGTCCAGGGGATGTCGACACCGGAGTGGTGATTCTTACAGGCGTAGCCTTGGAACGCAAAAACTCACGCGCGGTAGCAGAACTTTTCGCATCCCATGGGGGAAAGTTTGTTTGTGCGTCTGCTGGGCACAATCTTGAGGGCATATTGTCAGCATTTGGGTCGGGAGCTGTTGCACTATCTCGCAAATTACATGGAGAGATCCTGCATATCGATATAGGAGGTGGAACAAGCAAGCTCGCTTTGATACGAGATGGCGAGGTATTAGAGACTGCCGCGATATCAGTTGGCGCAAGACTCTTAGCGTTCGATGCGAACGGAGCGCCATCGCGTATTGAGAGCGCGGCATTTGCCATCGCCGCTAGTTGTGAGCTGGAACTCGATTCGAACACTTCCCTGCCGAACGAGGCCAAAGAACACTTTGCGAAAAGACTAGCTCAAGCTCTAATGGCTGCAGTCGACCAAGACAATGACCGTCTATCCGACGAGTTGATGCTGACACCCAAGCTATCGCGTCCGCCGGTCGCAGACGCGATCTTCACGTTCTCCGGCGGCGTATCGGAATACCTTTTTGGCCGAGAGACCATGGTTTTCAATGACCTGGCGCAGTATCTTTCAAATGCGATCAAAGAAGAATTTGGGAAACGCGGCCTGACTATCACCTCACCATCAGAAGGCATTCGCGCTACTGCGATCGGCGCGTCCCAATTCACGGTACAGCTAAGTGGAAATACCATTTTTATTTCGACTGATGTACGACTTCCAATGCACAATTTGCCTGTGATATGTCCAAAGATTCCGATCCTGCCGACTCGTGATTCGGTGGCGGCGGGGATCTCCACAGCTCTTGCTCGGCTTGACTTGGAGGAGATTCAGTCGCCGATCTGCATCTATCTACCCTGGCAAGGCGATGCAGAGTACACGGTGCTGCTGGCACTTGCAGGTGGAGTAAGTGACGCTCTCGGAAGCGAGTATCTCAGAAAGAACCTGCCTTTAGTCATTGCGCTCGAGATCGATCTTGGGGCGGCACTTGGCCGAATTCTTCAGGAGGAATTGAATTTCAAAGCACCACTGATCTCAATTGATGGCGTTGAACTGCGGGAGCTCGACTTCGTCGATATTGGAGAGCCTTTACAACCGACCAACGTCATACCGGTAATGGTGAAGTCACTTGCCTTTCCAGCTGCTGAACTCTAGGCGCACTAGGAATTGGTACCAGCTTCAACCGCTGCTGACTGATGCTAAGCCTATCCGAAAAATGCTCCTGGATACATCTCACTTTCAAGTTCTGCGCATGTCACCCACTGCCCTGCAGCAGTCAGCCTGATTCTGCATTTATTGGTATCAGGAGCAGTCGCACTTGCGGGTCCCGGTATGCCGGAAAGATTCGCAGATAGCAAACGTATCGATTTAGCCACGATATCCTTGCATAACGATCATGTCTGTTCCATCCCGCAGCATCTCAAGCTGTCCAACACGGCGAATTACTATATCTCAAGGCCAAAATATGAACTTAATTCCTGCGACGCTCCCGTTAACACCGAAGCAAGCTCCTTTATCCTCGACGTGCTCATTCGAGTTGTCGGCATCGATATATTCAGGGCGAATCGAGAAGGCAGAAATTGTGAAGTAACCGCAACGCTCACAGAGGACACGCCCTCTTCACTTTCTTCTCGCTGTACAGCATAACCTCGCTGCCTGATCTTCTCGATCTCCTGCATTAAAGCTCCTCGGGTCGATACCGAGTTCACGGTCATCTGAGGCAATTCTTCTTTCGGAAAAAGTTTAAAAATTTCCCCGTCGGTTTGCTGTGCCAAAATTGCCCTTCCTGTCGATGTGCAGTGGGCATGCATTGACTTTCCCATCCGCGACGCTACCCGCACGGGCCGCGGACTTTCGATCGCGTCGACAAATCGCACCATAGCGCCATCCAAAAGACCGAGGTGAACAGTCTCAAGAACCTGCTCATTCAGCCGCTCGAGAATTGGATGAGCCCTGGTGCGCACATCTAACTTACTCAGAAGAGAGAATGCGATGTTAGTAAGTGCCGATCCCGTCTGATAAACCTTGGTATGAGGGTCTTGCCGCACGAATCCGCGATACTGAAGCATCGCGAAAAGCCTGTGTGCCGTCGAAGACGCAACTCCAAGATGGGCGCTAGCATCAGTAAGCCTAATCTCTTGCTGTTCGCCAAGAAGAAGAATTAGCCGTAGCGCATTGTCGACCGACGCAATTGGGTATTGAGGCCGCAAATCATCGGCATCAATTTTAACTTTCTGCATATCAGAATTATACGTTCCGGACAAGAAAATTACAACGAAGTCAGTTCAATTTGACGCCCATCCGCATATCCCAATTGCAATGGGTGTCCGTCCATTGCCACGACAACGCAACCATTTAGTCGCATAATTCCCGACAGTGATAGAAGGCGAAAATTACCATGGCCGACGGCTCCGCAATCCATTTACCTTACTCGACAACCATCTGTTGCAAAAGCTTTATCGGCTCAGAACCACTGCGCTGCACTTCCAGCAGTCTTCGACACTGAATCATTGCACGTGGCCAATTTACAGTGGCAACTCCGGAAAACAATCCGCTCGAATCGACGTATACGGCCGCAAAACGCCCTGCGAAAACTGGGTCCTCCACTAAAGTCACTAAATTTCCCGTCGCGGTGTCCCCGGCAATCTGCAGCTTCCAATCGTACTGGTCGCTCCAAATATACTGAACCGCCATGTATCGTTCGAGTTCTGGTGCTCCCAAAATGGTTCTCGCCACGTATCCCGCCTGCTCGACAGCGTTCGTCCAATGCTCCAACCTGACCAGAGCCCCAGATCGCGTGTCATGCCAACGTGCAATATCCCCCACGCCATACACGTTCTTCTGACCTACAGCCCGGCAATGATCATCGCAAACTAGTCCATTTTCAAGAATCAATCCTGAATCTGCCAGCCACTCCACATTAGGAATTGTCCCAATTCCAACGACGACAACATCGGCCAGTAACTCAGAACTGTCGCTAAGGCGAACCGCATACCCACCCTGCATGGGATCAATCTCCTCGACGCCGACCCCAAAATAGGTGGAAACTCCGTTTTTCAGGTGAAGCCCCACGAACCTCTCGCCGACATCGTCCCCCAGAATACGCCCTATCGGAATTGCGAGGGGGTCGACGATGT
>DAHVOF010000037.1 GCA_027318945.1 Actinomycetota bacterium
CGTGGTCGGAACGATGGCGGCTCGTGGGGCGAGAGGAATGGACGCAGAGGTGACAGGGGTGGACGTAAATCTCGAAAGGCTTCTTGAGGTACATGAGCAAGGAATAGTAACCTCGACGCTTTACTCAAACCACCACAATATTGGTGAGGTCGTTTCAACTGCTGATTTAGTAATTGGAGCCGCTTTAGTCACCGGGGCGAGGGCACCAATTGTTGTGACGAGGGATCAAATCGAGTCTATGCGCCCTGGCTCAGTTATTGTGGATCTAGCCATTGATCAGGGAGGGTGTGTGGAGACCTCAAGGCCTACTTCGCTGTCGCACCCTACGTACGTCGAGTCGGGGGTTATACACTACTGCGTAACAAACGTGCCTGGTCAGTACCCTAGGACGGCATCACGGGCCCTTTCAGCTGCAATAGTTCCAAGGCTTCTCGATCTTGCTCATGACCCGGGCTCCGTAAGGCTCGAGGGATCTTTGAACGTATCGCAGGGCCAAGTGGTTCATCCCGCAGTTCAGGCTTCCCTGGCGGGCGATTACCAAGCGCTGATGGATTGATGGCCTTGGCCGCGGTGGAAGTTGACCATTACATTTCCATCGGTTGAAGCGCAAAAAGCGCACTGAAAGTGCGCTTTAAGAAAGCAAGTCTGAAGGACCTGATTGCTAACTCTGCGATTGTTCTCGGGCTATCTTTGCGAGACGAACCATGAGGCGACCTTTGCGCCTAGATGCCTGATTCTTGTGAATTACTCCCGCAGAGGCAGCCTTGTCCAGCCGTCTCACGGCTGACTTGATAGCTTCGACACTGCTGTCTTCTTGGTTTTCCACGGCTGCAACTGCGCTCTTGATTCGAGTCTTCAGCTCGGAGCGAACCGATTTGTTCCTCAGTCTTCGAACTTCGTTCGTTTTGTTTCTCTTAATTTGGCTCTTTATATTTGCCATTCTGGTTTCCGTGTCCGTTTCTGTGACGCAAAAATCGATCCAGCACAAAGGTGGATACTGGGAAAAAGAGTTTAGATCCTAGACACCTAGTATCGGGCTTTGGCAGCCTAATCTTTTCTAGAGAAAAATGATTGACTCTAACCAGATTCGTAACCTATCTATTATCGCGCACATCGACCATGGCAAATCGACCCTTTCGGATCGGATCCTTGAGCTGACCGGAGCAGTGGATCCGCGAGAGATGCGAGAGCAGTATCTCGACTCCATGGATATCGAGCGGGAGCGCGGAATCACGATAAAGGCCCAGAATGTCCGGGTTCGGTGGAGAGACTACGTGATCCAGCTTATAGACACGCCAGGACATGTCGACTTTGGCTACGAAGTTTCGCGCTCCCTTGCAGCTTGCGAGGGGGTGATCCTTCTCGTGGATGCTTCTCAGGGCATCGAGGCCCAGACCCTGGCTAACTGCTATCTGGCCATGGAGCATAATCTCGAGATCGTCGCTGCCCTCAACAAGATAGATTTGCCTGCCGCGGAACCTGACCGTTATGCCGCGGAGATAGAGAAAGTGCTTGGGATTCCGTCGGGGGAGATTCTGAGGATCTCAGGCAAGACGGGAGAGGGTGTTCCTGAGCTGCTAGATGCTGCAGTTTCCAGGATACCTCCTCCTTCGGGGGACAGAGATGAGCCCTTGCGTGCGCTCATATTCGATTCATATTACGACCAGTATCGGGGTGTGGTTTCTTCGCTCCGCATATTTGACGGGATTCTCCAAGCGAATGCAAGGTTGAGGTTTATGCAAACCTCCGCCGTGCACGAAGCGGAGGAAATAGGGATTCGAACTCCCGCTCAGGCGGCCGTAGACGAACTTGGTCCGGGGGAGGTGGGTTATCTGATCGCCGGAATTAAAGATGTGGGAGAGGCGAGGTCAGGTGAAACCGTTACCACGTATTCCAATCCGGCCTCAGAGCCGCTGGAGGGGTACCGCGATCCAAAACCGATGGTCTTTTGCGGTTTGTATCCTATCGACGGAGACGAATTTGAAGATCTCAGGGAATCGCTCGAGAAGCTTCGGCTGAATGATAGCTCGTTCACCTACGAGCCCGAAACGTCTGGAGCTCTCGGATTTGGCTTTCGCTGTGGGTTTTTAGGGCTTTTGCATATGGAAATTGTCAGGGAGCGCCTCGAACGCGAATTCGGACTCTCGCTTATAGCGACTTCGCCTTCCGTGGAATACCTTGCCTACCTTGAGGCAGAAGGCGCTCCGATTAAGATTGACAGGCCGAGCGACATGCCTGCGGCGCAGTCTGTAGTGAGGGTGGAGGAGCCGTTCCTCCAGATAAATATCATCACACCTTCCGAGTACACCGGGGCAGTAATGGAATTGTGCCAGGGTCGTCGAGGGGAGATGAACCGCATGGAGTATATCTCCCCCGAGCGGTTGGAGATAGGTTACCGCATTCCTCTGGCGGAGGTGGTTCTGGATCTCTTCGATCAGCTTAAAAGCAGGACAAAGGGGTACGCTTCGCTGGACTATGAAGCTGCAGGTTACGGAGAGAGCGATCTAGTCAAACTTGACATCCTTCTGAACGGCGTCCCGGTCGACGCATTTTCTGCAATCATCCACAAGTCCAAGGCATACGATTACGGGAGGAAGATGACTGCGAAGCTTGGAGATCTAATTCCAAGGCAGCTATTCGACGTTCCGATCCAGGCTGCTATAGGTGGGCGAATCGTCGCTCGGGAGACCGTCAAGGCCAGCCGGAAAGACGTTCTCGCCAAGTGCTACGGCGGTGACATAACCCGAAAGCGGAAGCTGCTCGAAAAGCAGAAAGAGGGTAAGAAGCGAATGAAGAACATCGGCCGCGTGGAAGTTCCTCAAGAGGCCTTCATCTCGGCGCTGAAGCTAGAGGAATAATTTTTGGTGCCACGCCACCAATTTCGTGTTTTGAAGCATTGGTAAATTTGCAATTTAGGAGTTGGGCATCGAGGTATGGATGGCGGCAGTCGAATTGCGTCCTAGTTCGCTGCTGCCGGGTTCTCATGGCCTTGCCGAGATCTGAAAGGGATGTCGCGCAGCGCAACCATATTGACGGAATCCACGTAAGCGCAGCGCTTGGGTCAAACCGCACTTGGCCAGCGAAATGTTCGTGGTCTAACCCTGCTTTCGGCTGCTGATTGTGAAAACATATTGTGAAGCGTCCATCGGTAGTGCTCTACTTTGCGGACTAGCAAAAGGAGGGTTCCCGCCTCGGAGATCCACCAAAAGCGTGAAACTTTCTAGCGCTTTCGATGACGAAAATCGCCGACGCGGCTTTGATATGTTGAGAGTGCATTTTGCAACGAACGTTGAACGCAGTGCCCTTTGGAAACAGAAACAGTAGAGGCGCGCAACTTCTCGATCAGCGAAGTTGCACTCCGTGGACACCTTTATCGTCAATCGAGAGAGCGGGAATTGACTTTGTTGCAACTTGCTGACACGTGGACTTGGGACTTTTGGATTGCCGATACGGGGGATGAATACCATATGTTCTTCCTTCGGGCCTCCAAGGTGTATCACTCGCCAGACGGACGGAAAGACCTCGTTCGAAATCCCGATGGGCGCCATACCAGGACTTCTGTGGGGCATGCGGTTTCAAAGGATCTGTTCAGTTGGGACGTGTGCGAGGATGTCCTTGCGCCCTCCGAGTATGAGGCATTCGATGATCTTGCGACTTGGACCGGATCCGTAGTCAAGGGTCCTGATGGATTTTGGTACATGTTTTACACCGGTATTTCATACCGTGAAGGTGGCCTGGTGCAAAGGATCGGACTTGCCACCTCTGATGATTTATTTCGGTGGGAGAAGAGGAAAGATTTTGCGCCACTGGCTGCAGATTCCAAGATGTATGAGAAGCTAGGCGAGTCCACGTGGCCCAACGAGACTTGGCGCGATCCCTGGGTA
>DAHVOF010000056.1 GCA_027318945.1 Actinomycetota bacterium
TCTCGAGCCGAAACCGATAAGAGATCCATCATCGCCCAGCGAAGCCACGATGATAGGGATTACGGGAAATTCTAAGCCGGGGCGCCCTAGCGTGTACTTCCAGTGTGTGGCAGACCTATGCCAGTCGGGACCTCGCGGAAGCACCACGCCGATCGGACCATGGCCTGGCGCATCAAACGCCATCCTTTCAAGCCCCGACATCTTCACGACCTCGTAAGCAAGGAAAATACGCCCTCCAAACACAACGAGGGGCTCACAAACACTTCCGTCCACGGCGACTTCCACGGCGTCCGATAGGTTCGCCATACCGTCAGATCCGACCTTTTTACCTGGCAACATGCTTCCAGTTAGCACGACGGGAATTTCCCAAGGGCCGGTGCAGGCTACCCAGGCGGCCGCCTCCTCGATAGCATCGGTGCCCACCGTGACTACCACTCCTCTAACGCCTTCCAAGACAGCCCGATCAAGTTCAACAACCAGCCTGCGGAGGATCGAGAACTCTATCTCCGACCCGCCCAATAGCGAGACATCTACAGCAGACGTTATTCGGCGGTGGGCTCTCGCAAGCTCTCCTGCGCGCAGAACCGGCTTCGCGCCACCCTTGCCGTGTTCCGACATCGCAATAGTCCCTCCGAGGCCGAGAAGACGGACTCCTTGCTTGCCGAAGGAAGCTCGCGAATTGCCAGTCACGACCAAATACCTGGACAGATTCCGGTCACGCTGTGAATTTGCACCAGCGACTTTGACATTTCCGCTAGCTTGTCGTCTGCCACGTTGCAGCGATCCGGAACTACTGCTGTCCGTGGAGAAAAACCCTCTTGAATATGGTGCGTACTGCGAATGCCTGGTTCCGTCACCAAAGTCGAACAGCGCGCGGGGAGCGCAATCATCGTATTACACGGGTGAATCGGCCTGGAATAGAGCCCGCGGAAGTAATCACGATATTCGGCTAATACCCTGAATAACACCTCTCCCGTTCGCGCTTTTACCCGCTCCGCCAAGACAGCGCGCTGCACCACAACGCAGGGGAAAAAGCCGCCACAAGGCAAGCAAGATACCTGCAACTTTGTCGACGTGAAAGCCTGAATCTCCAGCCAGGACTGGCGGCGGCCGATGCTCTTATCGACAATAGCGCGATTAAAGCCAGATAGCACAGAAAGCATCTCTACAAATGCCAGCTGACCACGCGGTGCCGTTCTCCAGAAAACCCCTTTCCAATTGCCGGCAATCCTCGATACGCTTTGGCCAGATTCAGTTGCGTCGCCAAACTTTGAACGCTCAAATCGAAGCCCGGATACAAAACTCCTTCTGAACCCCAACGCCCTTCGCGAAACTTCTTTAGCCAAGAACTTATACTCTGTCACAGCCGGTGAAATCCGATGCCAGAGACGTTTGCATAGCGCCAACTTAGTGAAACCAATGTTTCCAATTTGACATCAATATGTTAAGAAGTCGTTACGTATCTGAGGGCAACCCAAGCTTGACAACAGTCCCGCAGGCGAATTGAGAGCCTCGCTCAGAAATCCCGCACAAAAGGCAACCTTATGAGTCGAAATTCCGCGTGCCGTAGTCAGTTGAAGGCACAAGCAGACGAGTTTTCATCGATAACCCTAAAACCCAGCCGCAGAATTACTTTCCTGGTGACTAGTGCCGCGCGAAACTGCTATTTCTACTGTATAGATTGACACGGCCCACCATAAGATCTATGCTCATCTTCCTAAAGTGGAACACTGTTCCACCCAGTCGTCCGCATAATTTCGTGCTTGGCAACGGTTCTTGGCTAGGGGGACAGCCTTGGATGGTACGCGTGAAACAGTCGAAACAGAGGTTCTTCCGACGGGCGAGGAGACAGCGGAATTTCAACCTTTCCAAGAGCCATTTGGCGCATCGGCACGGAACTCCAATAGACGGAGGGCTGCCTTCGGAATTTCGGCAGCCTCCATCATTATCGGCATTGTGTTATGGCAGCTCATTGGTCAATTTCTCGTGGGAAACTCCCTTTTCCTTGCCACGCCAATCCAAACGCTCTCCGGAATGCGGGACATGTGGACCTCCGGCGGTCTTCCCCAAGATCTCGCCGTCAGCGGCGAAGAGGCCTTGTTTGGCTTTCTTATAGGGTCAGCACTTGGCATAGCCATAGGCGCGTTCATCGCCAAGAACAAAGTGGCAAAAAGGGTACTGACCCCTTACATTTCCGGATTCTATGCTACGCCAATCATCGCCCTTGCTCCCATCCTCATCCTGTGGTTCGGCCTGGGAATTTGGTCCAAGGTCGTAGTCGTCATAAGTTTGGTGATCTTTCCACAAATCATCAACACTGAGGCAGGCATCCGCACCACGGATGAGACGCTTCGAGATGTTGCCAGATCGTATGGAGCTTCGAGTATTGAGGTGTTTCGCAAGGTCGAACTTTGGTGGAGCCTGCCGTACATCCTGGCAGGTCTTAGGCTTGGCGTTGGTCGGGCCCTCATTGGTGTAGTAGTCGGGGAGCTCTTTGGTGCCAAGGCTGGATTGGGCTTCGCTATCTACAATGCCCAGTCCGAATTCAACATGCCGCAACTGTTCGCCGGAGTTGTCATCTTTGCCGTGTCCGGAATCGTTTTCACTTATCTCTTGACGTTGCTGGAAATGGCACTCGCTCCGTGGGCGAAGACGCGACCGTAGTTGGAACTGGAGGATGTCGAGAGTGAAAGGCGTATCGGTCCGAGGAATAAGCAAATCTTTCGGCAACGGTGCGGTTCTGCAAAATGTGAGCTTTAACGCCGAAGCCGGCGAGTTCGTCACCATTGTTGGCCCAAGCGGCTGTGGCAAGACAACACTTCTAAGGATTATCGATGGTCTCGAAGAAGGCGACTTCGGTGAAGTGCGAATCGGCGATCGCAAAGTGGGCGGTCCCGCCCGAGAGTGCGCGTTCGTATTTCAAGCGGACTCGCTCATGCCGTGGCGCACGGTCTTTGATAATGCCAAGCTCGGAATGGAACTTCGAAAGCAGGACTTAGCGTCAAACAAAGACCGCCTCCAAGAATTGCTGCAGCTGGTGGGCCTGGGTGGATACGAGAAATACTATCCGAGGCAGCTTTCTGGCGGCTTGCGACAGCGAGTCAATCTCGCTCGGGCACTAGCGGTGGATCCTGACGTCCTGCTCATGGACGAGCCGTTTGCGGCGCTCGACGCCCAGACCCGCGAGATCATGCAGAAGGAACTTTTACGCATTTGGGCGACTCAGCAAAAAACAGTCGTCTTCATCACCCACCAGCTGGATGAGGCCGTATACCTGGCGGACCGCGTTCTCGTCATGGGCAGAAAACCGGGAGTGATCGCCGACGACATTAGCGTGCCGTTTGACCGGCCCCGAGAATTATCGCTCAAGCGTACTAAGGAGTTCGGACAGCTTGTCGAACGGATCTGGGGAACCATTGAAACAGTGATACGTGAAACAGGAGGCATCTAAAGAACGAGCTTGATTGGCTTCCCAGAGCTCTGAAAGATATTCAGGGCTGGGTGTCGGGCCGAAGAGCCCGACTGGGGGGAGGAGAAGATTTGAAGGTCAATTTAATAGCACACAAGAATTCAAAAGCGCTTTCATTGCCAATGGCGGGTTTGATGGCACTCGGGCTTGTGCTGGCCGCCTGTGGAAGCAGCTCCAGCAGCTCCACTACGACGACGGGTGCTCCCGCGACTACCGGGGCGAGCACCACCGCCGCTCCCAAGAATCTTGGGACAGTCACGTTCTCGCAGGTGGGGCCCGACGCCGGCAAGTGGCCCATCTATGCCGCGGTATCCGAAGGGTTTTTCAAACAGCAGGGGATTTCGGTCACAATATCTGTGAGCGGTAGCAGTCCAGCTGGGGTACAGGAAGTGTTAGCCAATGCAGTTGACGTGGCCGAAGTTGGCGACACCGACGCGATCTCAGGTGCGGCAGGTGGAGGTTCGGTCGTCCTTGTAGCAGGAGAAGAAAATTCTCCGCCCTATGTCATGAACGTCGCTAAGGGAATCACCTCAATCGCCCAGCTTAAAGGCAAGAAGATCTCAGTCGCCGCACCGACGAATATCACGAAGCTTTACTGGAACGCAATCGCACAGGGAAATGGGCTCAGCCCGACTGACTTCACGTACCTTTACTCTCCGACTACTGGAGACAGGTTCGCAGCCCTCAAGGGGGGAGTTGTGCAAGCAGCCATGCTGCTGCCTCCGTTCAGCTTTGAGGCAGAGGCGCAAGGGTTCCAGGCGATCGCCTCTGCAGCGAAATATCTGCCTTACCCGTTCACCGCGATAGCCGTCAATCCCAGCTGGGCCAGCTCTCATTCGGCACAGCTGGACGCATTCCTCAAAGGATACCTTCAGGGAATCCAATGGCTTTACAATCCGGCAAATCAGACTGCGGCAATAAATCTGCTTGTCCAAATAACCAAGTCGACGCAGTCTGCGGCGACCCAGTCATACGACTTCTTTGTCAACCAACTCAAGACCTTCCCCACCAACGGTTCGCTCTCCTCGACGGAAATGGCCAAAGTGGCGCAAGCAATGGTTGGACTGGGCGCATTCAAGCAAGCACCGGCTACGAGCAAGTTCATGGATATGAGCTACATCCAGAAGGCAGCTCAGGAGCTTGGAATCAGCTAATTGGTGCAGCTTTTACACGGCCATCCGCATCCGCGTCGGCCCTTGCGGATGGCTCGTCGCCAAAGAGCGACTGCTGATGCCAACACGAACGGGGACACGATGATCTCCGTTCCCGGACACACACAGAGATTAAGGAGGCATCCATGAAGTACGCCGAGGAGCTGCGCAGTGGCACGAATCTTGGCGATTGGCGCCAGGGTATCGATGTCGATCGTCTGAGAAGCGAACGCCAAGCCAAGGCCAGGCAAGGGCTTAAGAAACATAGTGTCGCCGCACTTCTGGCGGCAAGGCCGGAAAACACCCGATATCTCACAGGGCTCCGTGGACCTGAATTCCAGCCCGCTCTCTGGTACGCCCTTTTCCCTGCGGACGGGGAGCCTGTCGTGTTCCATCACGCCGGATGGCTCCCAACGTACCCGAGGGAGGCACCCTGGATTAAGGAGTGGCGGCTCGCGCGCGCTTGGCTTAGCCGCGGACCTGGAGAAGAGGCCTCTCACCTGGAGGCAAAACGCTTCGCAAGCGAAATTAAGCAGGAATTGCAAGAGAAGGGGCTCCAAGACGAAAAACTGGCAATTGTCGGCTTCGACGGATTGGCCCAGCAAGCGCTCAAAGACGCGGGAATAACTGTCGTAGATGGCTGGCCCATCATGCTTGATATAACAAAGACAAAGACGGCAGACGAGATCAGTTGTCTCAAAATGGCCTTTGCTGCTACCGATGCCGGATGGTATAGAGCTTGGGAGCTGCTCAAACCAGGTGCAATCGACGTCGAAGTCTCCGCCGAAGCAATGCTTGCCGCTCACAAGGCGGGGGCGGAGGAGATTTCGTCCGGTCATCTGAGAAGCGGCATTTTGGCGTTTGACCGAGGATTTGCCGGAACTGGCCGGGTAATAAATTACGGAGATCTCGTGTACGGTTCTTTTTGTCAAGTTAAATACATGGGTTATAACACATGCTACTACCGGACATTTTCTGTAGGGAAGGAGCCTGATCAGCGTGCCAAGTCCTGGTATAGCCAGCTGGTGGAAAGGCTTGACAATGTAATCGAGGCGATAAAACCTGGTGGCTCCACCGCGGATGCTGCAATTCACTTCCCACCCGCGTCGCGATGGGGATACAAGGAAGAAGCTGAACTGTTGACTCTAGAAATCGGTCACGGAATCGGCCTTTTCAACTATGGCTATCCCATTATCAACAGGCAATGGTCGCTCGACCATCCTCAGGAGTTCGAAGTCGGAATGACCTTGGCAGTTGAGGGGCGCGAAGGGGCCCCGGGTGAGGGCGGGGTCCGCCTAGAAGACGCAGTAGTGATAACCGAAAACGGCGCAGAACTCATCGATCGCTGGCCACGCGATGCGATGCTGGTGGCTCCTCGTGGATGACCAGTCGAGTCAACCTTCAAATCCGCTCGATGCTAACCTCAAAGGCAAAGTCGCGATTATCATCGGTGGAGCTGGAGCAATCGGGTCAGCGATAGCAACCGGTATTTCCAGAGTGGGCGCAACCGTCGTACTCGCAGATGCTTCTGAATCCACCGAGAGCGTCTGGAATCGAATTCATCGTGAAACCGGGGGTGACGGGGGCGCTCTAAGGATGGACCTAACAAAGCACGTGGAAATCGAAGAATGCTTCCGGGAACTCAGCACGCGCTTCGGCGCAGCCGACATAATGGTGCACGCTGCCGGAATATACGTTCGACGAAGCTTGCTCGAAATGTCGGCAGCCGACTGGGACCAGACTCTGGACGTAAACATGCGCAGCTTTTTCCTCTGCACCAAGGCCGCAGTCGAACAGATGCTGCCTAAGAACAAGGGGCGGATCATAGGCATCACTTCAGGAATGGGTGTGGCAGGCCGGGAAAGAAGTTCCGCCTACTCCGCGTCAAAGGCCGCGATGATTGTATTCACCAAATCCGTAGCCATGGAGCTGGCGGGGACTGGAATTACGATCAACTTGGTGGGTCCGGGAATTACCGACAGTCCTTTGATGCGAAATGCCAACTCCGAAGAAGAGATTCGTCGATCAGAATCACGTCTCGGCCGGCCATTAGGTTCGCCAGAAAATGTGATTGGCCCGGCCCTATATCTACTAAGCGACGCCACGGAAACGGTAAGCGGAACCACGCTTTGGATGCGCGTACCAGGATGAACATCTCGATTGAAAGCCTTTCGCATCTGAGAAAGCTTTCCCGGAATCAGAGCTTCACGGAACTGATTACGCAAGAGGAGATGAAAGGAGCACTTTATGTAGGTCGATCACATCGAGCACACTGCCAGGCGCAAACATCACGCTGAAATCCACCGCATCACAACATTAGCCGTGAGTTCGAAAAGGAAATAATGGCCGGAAATGACTCTTATTACCGAAGCGACGCTGACTCGAGACAGTCGATTGCGAGTGTGGTAGCGTTGGCTACGACAGCTAGGCCGCTCTAACGCGAGTCACTATTGCGAAACTAGCCCAGCACGACCACGGTTCAAGAGTGACTGCGGAATCACCGGATGAATCTCGTGTGATCAGTTGCGTGACCATAGCAAATAAGCGGGCGCTGCAGATTTTAATTCATATGACATAGAGCCCGTAAAAAGTATCGGGCATTTAGTGGAGGGGTTATGTAATGGTGACGGGATCCGGCAAAGAAAATTGGATGGAAGGCAAATCACAGCTGTTCCGCAAGCGGCTTGAGCGGAGAGAAGCTGATCAGCAACGGCGCAAGCTAGGGCGACGGGCAATTAAAGGCTCAGAAATAACACTCGATTACGAGGATCAAAATGGAGTGTGGCAGGGAGGTCTCGTCTCACAAGACCTCGGATTTGACAACCGCATAATCGAGGTGGATTGTCACATTTACCCTCCCAAAACTCATTCGGTGACCCATAAGCACAATGAAGCCATAATCGTTGTGCTGCGCGGGGAAGGTTACAGTTACATCGACGAAGAAAAGATCGAGTGGGAGCCCGGCGACACCATGTACATACCCGCAGGCGCATGGCACCAGCACTGGGTTCTTTCCGATGAGCCGGCAATGGTAATAGCCATAAAGCCGCTTCCTCTGCAAGAGTATCTTGGCGAGATGAACATTATTTACAAAGGTGACGAGCCCACTTTCAATCACGAGTACCGGCCTGGTACTTTTCTTGAAGAACTCAACAAGGTGGGAACAAAGCTCATTTAATGCTGCCAAAGTCCGTCAAACGTGGTGCTGCCTGCTTTCCTTGACAGCTACATACGACGGAATAAACAGAGCCCTGCCCTGCGATTTAAGTTGAGCCTAACATCCTGAGTTTCTGCAACTAGTTATAGGGCGCATGGCCGGCCATAGGGGTAAAACCTCAATACTGCTATGCGCCTGGCACCATCGGCGGCTTAACCATGCAGGTGCAGGCCATGGCTTCGCTCCCCGCGCCGAGTGCGGGTCAGAGGTAGTTGCGCTGGCGGAACGAGATTCCCCAGGATCAGCCTCATCCGGCTAGCTACGTCAAAACGCCTCATCGGCTCGGCTGGGTTCAATTTTCGAGCCCTCGGCAAATCCGGCCGAAAACTAATTTCACCCGCCTTTGAAAGGCTCGTCGCCTTGCAACTGTTTACCGGCGAATCCGCTGAAATTTTAGCCGGATAAACATTTTGTTGACTGGACAAAAAGTCGAGGGTATAATGGAACATTGTTCCGAAATAAGGGGAACGATGAGCGACACGTGGACCATTGGCATCGATATCGGGGGCACATTTACAGATGTGGCGTTGATCTCCGGCTCAGGTGCGATCCACATGAGTAAGGCCCCCACTACTCCACACGATCCCGCAGACGGCGTGATGGATGCTCTGGCTAGGTCTG
Organism: Actinomycetota bacterium; assembly: GCA_027318945.1. Taxonomy (GTDB): domain Bacteria; phylum Actinomycetota; class Acidimicrobiia; order Acidimicrobiales; family Acidimicrobiaceae; genus SCQM01. The sequence continues at coordinate 8,459 of DAHVOF010000056.1, forward strand.
CACAAAACCTTCAGACCTCCCTACCTGATCTCCTCCGCAGCACCGTGCGCATCACGCACGGATCGACGATAGCCACCAACGCCCTTCTTACGAGAGTAGGCGCAAAGGTAGGCCTAATAACCACCCGAGGATTCGAAGACACGCCCTACATAATGCGCGCGATTGGAAGGGTAGACGGGCTGTCGGGAGACGATGTCAGGCATGTCACCTACCTAACCAAGCCTTCCCCCCTGGTAGAGAGGTCTCTTATAAGAGGCGTTCCTGAAAGAATGGACTCTGAAGGCAATGCCGTTATACCGCTTCAACTGGGTGCCGCCAAAGACGCCGCGGATGACCTAATAAAAAACGAGGGCGTAGAGGCGCTCGCGGTATGCCTGTTGAACGCCTGGGTAAACCCTGCACATGAACAAAAGATCCTCGAATATGTGGAATCCAACTACGGCTCAATGATCTACAGCTCCTACAGCCATCGGCTGGCCCGGGTAGCAGGTGAATACGCCCGCATGAACACCGTCCTCGCCGACTGCTTCATTGGGCCCAAGGTGAAGCAGTACCTAATTCATTTGGAGCGGAAACTCCGCAAAGCTGAATTCGGTGGAATTTTTCTCTTGATGCAGGGAAACGGAGGATTGGCAAGCCCTGATCAGTGCGCACCCGTGGCGACATTGCAGTCGGGTCCGGCTGGAGGGATGCTCGCTGCATCGCACATGGCCCGGCTGCTTGGCCACCAACATGTCCTAACGGCCGACATGGGTGGAACCAGTTTCGACGTGGGCCTCTACTCCGACGGATATTGGCGCTATGCATCTGAACCCGTATTCGATCGTTTCAGGATACTACAGCCAATAATCGAAATCGAATCGATAGGAGCCGGGGGAGGAACGATAGCCCGCACTGATACCCAGCTCAACAGGCTAATCGTGGGCCCACAGAGTGCAGGGGCGGACCCGGGTCCGGCCTGTTACGGCCTAGGGGGAACGATGCCTACCGTAACAGATGCGAATGTGACGCTTGGAATACTGGATCCCGATTACTTCCTTGGCGGTACAAATCCGCTCCATCCGGAGAAGGCTGAGGCTGTACTCGATCTTGCGGCCCAAGAAATCGGCTTGTCAAGCCTTGAGGCTGCTGCGGGAATACATCAAATCATTAATGGCAAAATGGCTGACCTGATACGGCGACAGGTCATAAAGAGCGGTTTCATGCCAGCTGATTTCGTGCTCTATGCATATGGCGGCGCTGCCGCCATTCACGCGGTCGGGTTCGCAAAGGACCTTGGCATTCGGACCATTTTGGTGTTCCCGACTTCTCCCGTATTCTCCGCCTTCGGCATAGCCATGGCAGACGTAACCCATACCAAAATAATGACCTGCCAGTATCCGCTGCCAACCAGCCCTGAGGTCATAAACGCAACACTTGAGGAGATCGAAAACGAATTACTGGAGGATATGAGCAGAGAGAACTTCTCAGTTTTAGAAGTAACGCTGCGACGCTACCTGACGCTGAGGTTCCGTCGCCAGATGATCGGCGTCGAGCTGGAGATCCCCTGGGCTCGCTTTGGAGAAATAGAGATGGCAAAGATACAAACAATGTTCGCAGACCGCTATCAGACCCTCTATGGGAAGGGAGCCGGCAACACCGATGCCGGAATGGAGCTCGGCGCGATCAGAGTTGACGCCATCGGTCCAGTACCCAAAGCGAGCCTCCGGACTCAGCCAACCCACTCAAATAGAACTGCTGAACCTAAGGGTGAAAGAGAGGTCTATTTCGAAGGGAGCTGGGTCAAAGCAAATGTATACGACTGGGAGAAGATGCTGCCAGGACAGGCCCTTAGCGCTACAAGCATCGTGGAGTCGCCCTTCACGACTGTCCTAATACCGTCCGGAGCATACGGCCGGTTCGATGAATACGGCAACCTAATCCTGAAAATAGCAGAGTAGTCGGTAGCGATAAAAGGAGACATTCAGTGGTTACAGCTGTAGATTCGCTCGATCCGGTCAAGTACGAGATCTTCATGCATCGGCTGTGGACGATAGGCGAAGAGGGCCGCATAGCCCTTCAAAGAGTTTCAGCATCACCAATAGTAGTCCAGGGCGGAGAATGCATGCAGTCCTTCTACGATCCGAGTGGGCGCATGATCCTTGCTTGCTCGGGCCACTTGCGCTTCGCGGCCGCCACATCTGATGCCATAAAGAAGATAGTCGAATGGTTCGGCTCCGACCCTGGATTTTATGAAGGGGACCAGATCTTCAACAACGATCCTTACGTGGCTGGCTCTCACACTTATGACCAGATGGTGATAATGCCCATCTATTACGACGGTCGCCTAATTGCTTGGACTGCAAGCAGCTCCCACACGGCCGACACCGGCGGGGTGATGAGAGGCGCAGCCACGGAGATCTTTCACGAGGGGCTCAGAATACTTGGGCTAAAAATCGTTGAACGCGGGCAATTTCGCAATGATGTATGTAGGACTATTGTCGAGCAGTGCCGCGATCCGTATTACGTGGAACTCGACTTAAGATCCCGAATAGCAGGCAACAACGTCAGCGCGCGGCGATTCCTGGACCTTGTCGACCAATTTGGTGTCGAATTCGTCGAGGCAGCTAGCCAAAGACTCATGGATGACTCCGAACGCATGGCGCGCACCAAACTATTATCGCTTCCAAACGGAATTTGGCGATCGAGAATGTTTGCCTCGGGTATGAGGCGGCCCGAGCCCTACCAGATCGTATGCGCAATGCAGAAAAGCGACGACAAATTGAGCTTCGACTTTGAAGGAACCAGCCCACAGCTAAACGATGATCAGAACTCTACGCTACCTAGCACGCTTGCGCACGTAACGTTGGCATTGACGAACACTCTGTTCTGGGATGTCCCCTGGAGCGACGGAAAGATGGCACCCGTTAAGGTGAGCGTTCCAGAAGGAAGCCTGTTGAATGCCAACTTTCCGGCAGCCTGTGGCGGTGCTCCCCGGGTGGGCCAGATACTGGTATCTGCCGTCAGCGAATGCGTCGCGAAGATGCTCTATGCCGGGGGCAGACGCGATGATATCAACGCAGGCTGGCAAGGGCTCTGGTACGAAGGCGGACCCGGATATTTCTATGGAGGCCACACCCGCCAAGGTGTTCCTGTTGCTCAGGGCCTTTACGACATTCACGGCGGAGGATTCGGCGCTACCCCGCTGCGCGACGGAGTAGACAGCGGCGGTCATTCCAACATTCCAGCCGGCGGAATCAGCGATGTCGAGTGGATAGAGCTCCAATACCCCTTCCTTTATCTGACGAGGAACCATTCACCAAACGGCGCAGGCTATGGTTCACGTAGAGGCGGAGACGGAACTCACCGAGTCTACATGGTCTACGGAAGCCATGATCTGTCCGTCGACTTCAGACCATATGCAGGAATTCCGAATGGAGGATTCGGACTTTTCGGTGGTTTCCCAGCTGGAAGCGGCGGCGTCCGTGCCGTTTGGACGACCAAGGCGAGCGAAGTGAAAAACAGGATGAGCCAAGGAGAGTACCCCACTTCCCCCGCCGAGATAATCAATGAGAAGTGGGGAGAGGCCCTGGCAACATCACCGTCAAATCCTCACGTCAAGGTTCCGGAATGGGGATTCATTTCAGACTTCACCCAGGGAGGTGGCGGCTTCGGCGACCCGCTTGAGCGCGGTATCGAAAAGCTCCAGGAGGACCTCGACTCAGGTATCTACAATGCCTGGGCAGCTGAGCGCTTCTTCGGAGCCGCATTCACGGAAGACGGAAGGATCGACGAAGTTAAAACTAGGACGAAGCGAGTCGAGCTTCGCGAAAGCAGGTTGAAGAATCTGTCGAACACATCCGTCTTGCAAACAGCCCGTGGCGCCACGGTTATAGCCTCGCCACACGCTGAACTCGACATCGTCGAAATTGACGGAACTCCCTTGTGGTGTTGCCGCCAATGCGACACCGTGATTGGATCCGCCAGAGAGAACTACAAGAAGTTTGCATGGTCTATAACCGAACCTCTCGATGGCGTCAGCGAATTCCCGCTGCCGTCCGGCGATTCGTTCATCGGGGAATTCATCTACTATTTCTGCCCGGCCTGCGGGATACAGCTACAGGTCGACGTCTACTGTCCACAACTGGGCGGAGATCGTCAATGGTGGGACATCCAGATCCAGCTTCGGTGACCGAACTACACAAAAAGGAGCGCGCCTGATATGGCCGAAGCATTAGCCGGGTTGCTCGTTGTCGAGGTTGCGAACTACGTGACGGGCCCATTCGCCGGAGCAATGCTTGGTGATCTCGGCGCCGAGGTCATCAAGGTGGAAGATCCGGATAAAGGCGATCCGTTTCGATGTTGGGGAGAGGACCTATACAGCCCAGCTTTCTGCGCTCTCAATCGCAACAAGAAGAGCTTTTGTATAGACCTCAGGACCGCTGGAGGCAGGAGTCTCCTTGGGGAGCTGATCGAGCGCGCAGACGTCGTGATCGAAAACTACCGTCCCGGTGTAGCTGATAAAATGGGCTTCGGTTACGATGCGGTTCGCGTCAGGAACCCCAAGCTCGTCTACTGCTCCATATCCGGATTCGGAGAGGATGGCCCCTACAGCCAGAGGCCTGGCTTCGACACCGTGGGACAAGCATTGAGCGGCCTGCTAAGTCTTTTGACCGATATCGCCAAACCCGAGCCTATGGGGATCTCGCTTTCAGATCATATAACCGGAATTTATGCCTTTTGTGGAATAATGTCTGCACTAGCGGCCAGAGCAGTCGACGGCCAAGGCCAGTTGATAACAACTTCGTTGCTGCAAGCGACAATGCATCTAATGGGAGAAAATGCCGCACACTATTTTTTTGCGAATGATTCCCCGGTGCGTCAAACCCGGGTACACCAAGCTCAGGTTTACGCGTTCAGGGCGTCAGACGGTCTTCCCTTTGTAGTCCATCTTTCGTCCCCATCAAAGTTTTGGGAAGGCCTGGCGAATGCAATTGGACATCCCGAATGGCTCAACGACCCACGATTTGCCACGCATTCGGCACGCCAGCAAAACTACCAGGCACTTCTATCCCAGCTTCAGAGGATCTTCGACTCTGCGCCCAGAGATCATTGGCTCGACGAGCTTGCTGGACGAGATGTCCCATCGGCACCGATTAACACGATTGCTGACGCTTTCGCAGATCCGCAAGTACGGCACTTGAAAATGGAGATAAGCTACGACCATCCCACCCGGGGGACCGTCCACGGCGTAGCACCGGGTTTTTCGCTTTCCACTACTCCGCTCTCGGTTCGTCGCGCACCGCCAACCCTTGGCGAGCACACTGCGTTGATCCTCGACTCTCTCGGAATTCCACCCGAAATGCGTGCAAAATTAAAAACTCAAGGGGCTTTCGGCCCATCACAACAAGTCTGACATGACATCCCCGAACCAAGCCCTCAAAAACAAATATGCCATTGTTGGAGTCGGCCAAAGCGACCTCGGCCAAGTCCCAGGATGCAGCTCGCTTGGATTGCTGGGCGAGGCGATGCAGAACGCAGTGGAAGATGCCGGTCTAAAAAAGAGCGACGTGAATGGCCTTATCTGCAGAGGTCCAGATGATATCTATACACACCATCAGAGAATGGGAGAGTTGCTCGGGCTAAACGCCGAATTCAGCACTACCCTGGATAACGGCGGAGCCAGCCAGATTCTTTCGGTGATACTGGCGGTAATGGCAATCGACGCGGGAATGTGCGATGTCGTTTTGTGCGGCTACGGGAGAGACAGCTGGTCACGCACGCACCGGAACGCTTCCACGAAGATGAGCTTGCCACTCGTACCCCCTGAACAGGAGCGATCAGAATTTAATGCGGAGTCGGGAATGTTCGGCGCAGTCGCGATGCACGCTCTTGGTGCCTCTCGACACATGGCCCTTTACGGAACCTCGAAGGATGCTCTCGGATCTATAGCAATCACTTTCAGAGAGCACGCGCTAAAAAATCCTTTAGCACAGATGAAGCAGCCGCTGACGCTTGATAAATACCGTGAAGGCCGGCGAATCGTCGACCCTTTCAACATATATGACTGCAGCCTTGTCACTGATGGTGCCGGCGCCGTTGTAGTGTGCACGGCCGAAAGGGCAACATACCTCAGGCATCGACCGGTTCTCATCTCTGGCTTTGGAACCTTCAACAATCTCAGGGGCTGGTATTTCGACGAGCACATGACCGACACCGCAGCCCGGCGAAGTGGGGAAAAGGCGTTCAGTATGGCTGGCATCAGACCCCAGGATATCGACACGGCACAGCTGTACGACTGTTTCACCTACATGGTTGTGACACAGCTTGAAGACTACGGTTTCTGCAAAAAAGGTGAAGGGGGGCCGTTTGCGGCCTCCGGCACCCTGTCTCTAAATGGTTCCCTTCCCTGCAACACATCGGGAGGCCAGCTTTCCGAGGGTCATGTCGAAGGGATGCTACAAATACTGGAAGGTGTCCGCCAACTCCGCCATGAGTATGAACCTGCGCGACAGGTGCCCGGTGCCCGGTGGGCGCTGGTGAGCGGACATGGCGGCAACACCGTATGCCACAGCTCCCTTATCCTCCAGCGCGGCGGGGATTAGAAATGGACGAAATATCACGGCCAGTCCCGAAGCCCAGCCCAGAATCCCTCCCATTCTGGCAAGCCTGCCAGAATGGATACTTCATGCTACCAAAGTGCGAAGAATGCGGGTCCTTCTGGTTTCCGCCTTCGATTTTCTGTCCGGAATGCTGGAGCAGGAGCTGGAGGTGGTCAGAGTCAAGCGGCTTGGGCTTGATCCATTCATTTGTAATTTTCCGAAGGCAGTACCACCCCGGTTTTCAACCACCCTATTGTGTTGGGGTGATCCGCCTCCAAGAGGGGCCGAGCATTCTAGGCAGGATCCTGAGCAGTGACATGGGACAATTACAGGTAGGAACTGCTGTGCGGCTAGTGTGGGATCGCGCCGCAGAATGGCAGATCCCCGCGTTCCAACCAGCGTGAATGCAGAGCCGCTACGGGCGAAGCGGGAATCATTGAAAATTCCGCAGAGAGACGAACTGGAGACTCGTTATGGGAAACAAGAAACACCAGGATGCACAACCCGAACACGACGCGAAACCAGGCAGAACAGTAAACGCGGTTGTCAATGCAATGGAAGTGCTGCGGGTACTGGGCCGCGCTGGAAAGCCGGTGGGAGTCCACGCAATTTCATCACAGATGGGACTAGCAGTGAGTACAGTGCACAGGCTCCTCACATCTCTGGTAGACCAGGAATTCGTGGTGCAGGTTCCCGAAACCTCCGAGTACACACTTGGAAGAGGACTGCTGGAACTCCTGGGGGATATGGTCCGACAGTTTGATATGCGCCGAAGCCTGAGGCCGGCGATGGAACGGCTTAATGAGTCAACCCGGGAAACGGTGCACCTAGCTGTAGCCGTTCATTCTCAAATCATCGATGTCGAGGTCCTTGACAGCCCGCAGTCTATTGGTGTTCGCCACGACATTGGATCGTTGCTGCCCATTCATGCCACCTCGGTCGGCAAGATCTTCCTTGCTTTTTCTCCACAGTTTCAATCGATGCTTTCGGCAGGGGAGCTTGTGCTTTCAAGATTCACTCCTAACACGATCACCGAACCGAATGAGTTGTTCGAGGAGATCGAAAAAATTGCTCGACAGGGTTATTCGCTGAACCTAGCCGGGCGCAACGAGCAGACCGCGGGTGCGGCAGTACCCATATTCGGGTTCAACGGCGAACTTGTGGCGGCCCTGGGAGTAAGCGGACCCATCACACGATATCCGACCATTGAACATCTGGAAAATCTCGCCCAAGAGATAATTGCGGAAGTTAGAACCTACTCGATACCGCAGAGGTTGAATCTCTTCGCTCAGTAGCTGACAAAGATCACCGCAGAGAATCTGCTTTGCGGTGATCAGACCGCCAGCGTAAATACCCATTGCGGATTCAACCACCGGTAAATACCGCTCCTTAAGCTTTCCTACGGCGACGTTCATAGATAAGGTGTAACCGGCGCTGGTAGACTGAACCGCACGACATCGAGCTGTCACTAGATCCATTTAAACGGAAAGGAAGATAGCAATGGCCGATCGCCAACGCTCGTCTCGCCATTTTCTCGGCTCGTGGGCAATCGTAATAGCTCTGTTCATTGTTGGGAGCGCTTTGCTCATTCTGCTCGACACCCAATACAGGAACACCCCGGTCAGACAAGCTGTTGCAGGACCCCTGCGCGCCGTGATCATCCTGATCGTCGGCTCAGTCATCGCTAGAGTCGTCGAGACAAAACTACTGGCCAGATCGATGACCTCGCTGCCACCAAGGCAGAGAACGATCGCAAGCTTCGCAATAAGACTGCTCCTCTATCTAGGTATCACGCTGGCTGTCTTTGCTGGGCTGGGCATCGGGCTATCGAGCTTTTTGTTCGGTGGTGCTTTTTTGACTGTTGTGCTGGGACTTGCCGGCCAAAGCATGCTGTCAAACCTGTTCGGGGGGGTCTGGTTAGTACTGTTCCAGCCATTCCAAGTAAGCGACTCCGTCAGCTTCGTTACATGGCAATACCCACTGCTCATGCCGTCTTACCCCCACGAAACTCTGAAACCGACGTACTCCGGACGGGTGACAGATATCAACCTCATGTACACCACCATTATCACGGACGAAGGCGAGCGGCTCGTGCTCCCGAACGGCATCCTCGCGCAAGCAGCGATAATAAACCGCAGCCGTTCGGGCGCAAAAAAGATTACAGTGCGCTTCGATGCACCGATCCAACTCGACCCCAAAGATCTCAAATCTCGCCTCTTGGCTGATCTGGGAAGCTGGGACCGTCCTCCAACCATGGAGCTGACGGATATAAGCCTGGCAAACTACGCTGGGCGGGTCACCGTATGGAGCCACGAAAACGAGGAGCGGGTACGCGACAGGATCCTCCAGTCCACATGGAGGGTGATTTATGAACTTGGCGCCAACCGGGATCAGCCGAGCGACACTAAGTGAAACTCCAGCCTGTGCCGGCCACTAGCTAGTGCTGCGCCATATTGACGAATTTGGTGAACGAGTCAAGAAATGCAAGATGTGCAATGCCTGTTGGTCCCGAGCGGTGCTTAGCCACAAGGATCTCAGCCGTACCTCGATCCGGAGATTCGTTGTTATAGATCTCGTCCCGGTAGATGAACAGCACAACATCCGCGTCCTGCTCGAGTGAATTATGCGCCACCACGCCATTAGCGATGAAGTTGTGCACCTCGGGAACTGTAATATCGAAAACGGGTTCAAACCCGAACTGCTCTATCGATTTAACCGGCGCCCATTGCACCCTGGCACCCAAACGAAGCCGAGTGGGAGTCAGGAGCTGACCACCTTCGTGCAAGATCATTCCTGGTGAAACCGCGAGATCGGTCCCAGGTTGCAGCTCCTCTATGGCAACCCAGCCACCTTTGGTCAAAAATCTGTGATTTCCGCTCGCCCTCAAGCTCCGATCGCCAAGATCAAGGATGAATGTCTCTTTGACACCAGAGCAGAACGCGTGCGAAAGCCTTGAAGCCACAAACCGACCACTTAAGTCCACTCCGACCACTTTCGCGCCAAGGACATTTTCATTGGCCAGATCCCCAATGCACGCAGTAGAGCCGTCCTCCATCAGAATCTGCGTTTCATAACTCAAGCACCCTGATTCCCTGAGATCGGAAAGTGCCGGCCGCTTGTCCGCCCTCATCTCAAGATTCCGGGAAAGCTGGGAAAGAGCTAAAACTGGTACATCAAGTTCTCTTGCAAGAATCTTGAGTCCTCTGGAGATCTCCGACACCTCGACCTGACGGGACTCGGCACCGATGCGACCTGACATCAGCTGAAGATAATCAACCACGACGAGGCCAAGGCCATCCCGTGCCTTGAGCCTCCGTGACTTCGCCCTAATGTCCATGACGTTTATGTTTGGATTGTCATCAATATAAATTGGGGCATCAGCAAGCCGCCCGATCGCGTGGGAGATCTTTTCCCAATCCTTCTCGAGAAGCTTTCCATTGCGCATCCGGGTTGAATCGATCTGAGCCTCTGCTGAAAGAAGCCTCTGTACAAGCTCCTTGCGGCTCATCTCGAGTGAGAAAAGCAGTACCGGAACCTTCTGGCGCATAGCAACGCTGGCGGAGACCCCAAGCGCGAACGCGGTCTTTCCCATTCCCGGCCGCGCGCCTACGATAACCAGGTTCGAAGCGTGAAGACCCGAAAGGATGTTATCGAGATCAGTAAAACCCGTCGGGATTCCCGTTACAGCCTCGGATCTTGCATAAAGAGCCTCTAAGTCGTCGAGTGCATTTCCAAGGACCTCTTTGATGTGGGCCATGGTCTCGCTCTGCCGCTTCTGAGCGACATCAAATATGAGTGCCTCAGCCCAATCGATCACTTCGACGACATCGTCCGGAACCTCATAAGCCCTTTCCGCAATCTCATTGGCAGCCCTGATCAACCTTCTCAGGAGCGAGTATTCGACTACGATCTCTGCGTAGCTAAAGGCATTGCCAATTGCGGGAGTGTCGGCTTGAAGCTTAAGAAGCTCCGCGACCCCCCCAACCTCTTCGAGGAGGCTTCGCCTTTTGAGCTCCTCAGCGATAGTCACCGTGTCGGCAGGATCACCTTTCGCAAATGCCGACGTAAGCGCTTCAAAGATGTGCTGATGCGATGGTTTGTAAAAATCTACAGACTGGCAGATTTCGATTGCATCGGCAATCGCGTCTTTTGACAGAAGCATGGCGCCGAGAAGTGACTCCTCCGCCTCAAGATTGTGGGGCGTGGCTCGCTGAAACACTTCCTTGGTTTTCCGTGTCGACCTGCCTGGAGTCTGAGTCATCTGCCAATCCGAATAGAAAGGGGCCGACCTATCATATTCGATAGGAGCCCCTCATGAGATGAATCTGCGCCAACCAACCCGATAGCTGGCGCAGTGATTTTTACTCGATCCCCACGACTTGAACTTGAATAGTAGAAACAACGTCGTGATGAAGGCGGACCTGAA
>DAHVOF010000067.1 GCA_027318945.1 Actinomycetota bacterium
GTTCCGTGGCAAATGAGGCAAAGCTTGTTATAACCTTCAGGACATCGAGGTCAAGGCCTCGACCATATCCCTGATACGCAAGATACGACCCGGAAAACCTGTCGCAGATCACGTCAGTTCCTCTCGTCAAACCGGGAATAATCAGCTCTGATACATGGCTTGCCCTAGATGCCGCCATAATCAAGGCCTCGCTTCTAAAGTCGATCAATCCATCTCGCCCCTGCAGGACCAGTTCCCTCAATTTTTCTGCCAGGAGCGTGCCGCCCGGCTCCCGAGTCAGTATCACATCACGGTTCAGCTCTGCGCCGATTCGCTGTGCGAGCAGCGAAGCTTGCGTGCTCTTGCCCACTCCCTCGACTCCCTCGAAGGAAACAAAGAGGCCGCGCTTCAATTTCCGGACTTCTTTTTCGATTTTGACGCGGGACGCTTGGCTGCCGCTGACTTTGCAACACGCTTGCGGCCCACCCCTCCGCGCTCAGCCAAAGCCTCCTTGCGCATTTCAAGAAGTTCGATCGCCCGCTCCATCGTCAGTTCCGCGGCACTGTCACCTACCCTGAGTGAAGCGTTGACCTCTCCATCGGTCACGTACGGACCAAATCGCCCACTCCTCAGGGTGACCTGTTTTCCATCGGAAGTTTCGCCAACCAACGTCACCTGGCTTTCTGGTCGAGCTTGACCTCGCACCGTCCGCGGAGCTGAAAGGATCTCGAGTGCACGAGCCAGATCAATCTCGAAGATGGCCTCCTCCGACGGCAGACTTCTAGTAGTACTGCCCTTCTTCAAATACGGTCCATAGCGCCCGTTTGCAGCCTGGATCATTTCACCATCAGACGGGTCGATTCCCACATCCCTAGGCAGCGAAAGAAGCTTGAGCGCCTCCTCGATGGAAATCGTCGAAACACTCTGGGTTGAAAGAAGCGAGGCCGTCTTCGGTTTTGCTTTAACAGGCAGTTCAGACGCATCGCCAAGCTGCACAAAAGGCCCGAACCTTCCAACCCTTGCCCACACTGAAAGACCCGTTTCTGGATCTTTGCCAATGGGCAGTTCATTTGCGGATTGGCTCAAAAGTTCCAAGGCCTTGTCAGCCGTTAGCTCATCAGGTGCCAGATCCGCCGGGATTGGCGCAGTTGCCTCATTGCACATGACATAGGGACCGAACTTTCCTACTCGCGCCACAATCTCATTTCCGTCGGGATCGACGCCCAGAGGAATCGAGTTGATCACTCTGGGATCAATTTCGTCAAGGTTGTCATTGACCAAGGCTTTGAGACCTGGCCCGTCCGAGCCAAAATAAAACTCGCTCAAGTACGGAACGCTTGCCATCTCGCCTTGTGCGATCTGGTCAAGAGAATCCTCAAGCGAAGCTGTGAAATTGTAATCCACGAGACTGGAAAAGTAGCGCTCGAGCAAACTCACAACCGCAAATGCGACAAAAGAGGGAACCAGGGCGGTGCCCTTTTTCCAAACGTATCCCCTCTCCAAAATGGTGCTTATTATCGATGCATAAGTGGACGGCCGCCCGACTCCCTTCTCCTCGAGGGCCTTGACCAAGGAAGCCTCCGTATAACGTGCCGGTGCTGCAGTGTTGTGGGAATCGGCAGCCATGCTGACAACTTCGACTGGGTCCCCCACATCAAGCTGGGGAAGTCGCACTTCGGTGCTGTCTAACTCGGCTTCTGGATCATCCGCACCCTCGACGTAGGCACGAAGGAATCCCGGAAAGGCTATGACCTTCCCTGAAGCTCCGAATAACACATCTAGGTTGGGCTCGATAAGTGGCGAAAACTCCCTGGTGTAATTGGCGGGAATTGTAGCCCTTATCCGCACCTGGACAGATGAGCCCTCGGCATCGGACATCTGCGATGCGATTGTCCGTTTCCAGATGAGTTCGTAAAGCCTGGTCTCATCGGATGACAGCTTCCGTGAAAGGCTGTCCGGAGTGGGCCAGTCCTCTCCTGCGGGGCGAATGGCCTCGTGTGCTTCCTGGGCGTTCTTCACCTTATTCGGATACACTCTTGGTCGCTGTGACACGTACCGCTCACCATACAACTTCTCCACTAGGGATCTGGAAAATGCGAGTGCTGAATCAGAAAGAGCAGTCGAGTCAGTCCTCATGTAGGTTATGTAGCCGTTCTCGTACAACCTTTGAGCGATCGACATTGTCCGGTTCGCCGAGAACCGCAACTTTCTCCCAGCCTCCTGCTGAAGGGTAGACGTCATAAAGGGCGCTGCGGGAGATCTCCTGTAGGGCTTGTGCTCAACGGATGCCACTTGAAATTCCTGCTCTTCAAGTGCATCTCTAAGGCTCACAGCCATCTCCTGATCGAGGAGGATAACCCCATCGTCCATCTTCGAGAACTCGCCAAGTTCTGAGAAATCCTTCCCTCCCGCCACACGGTTCCCGCCTATTGATACGATTCCGGCGGAGAACTGCTGGCTTGACTTGGAAAACTCACCGGACAAGTCCCACCAGTTTGCGGACCTGAAGGCCATCCTGGCCCTCTCTCGCTCCACGATCATTCGTGTCGCCACAGATTGAACCCGACCGGCAGAGAGCTTCGGTAAAACCTTCCGCCACAAAACTGGTGAAACCTCGTAACCGTACAGACGGTCGATGATCCGCCTAGCTTCCTGGGCATCGACCATCTGGCGATCAATGTCCCGGGTCTCATGTATTGCCCGCTCTATCGCAGACTTGGTTATCTCGTGAAAGACCATCCTTTTCACTGGAACCTTCGGAGCAAGTACCTCCATTAAGTGCCAGGCGATCGACTCGCCTTCGCGATCCTCATCTGTGGCGAGGTAAAGTTCGTCAGCATCCTTCATCAATGCCTTCAGCTTTGCAACTTGAGCTTTCTTGTCCTTGGAAATGACATAAAAAGGTTTGAACGAGTTATCGACGTCGACCCCTAGACGCGACCATGGGAGGCTTTTCAGGGAGGCCGGAACGTCTGACGCGCCCTTGGGAAGATCTCGGATATGACCTATCGAGGATTCCACCACGAAGCCGGACCCTAAAAACTTGGATATCGTCTTGGCCTTCGCCGGCGACTCGACAATTACTAGCTGCTTTGCCATCAACACCTACAGAAGGAAAATGGATAATAAAAACAATACGGGCAAACTATACCCACAAATTTGGCGCAACCGTAGCATATGGCTCAATCAAACATTTATTGCGGACAATTATTCGAGAATATGCGACGTCAATAATCGGGACTATCCACCGTCGGCACTGTCGGGGACAGCCAAAAATTCGTATTCCGGATTCATCATCGCCAGGTGACCCCCAACCTCCCCGACGACACCTTCGGCCGTTATCATTCGACCCGGCTCCATTCCAGGAACGCTGCGCCGTCCAGCGAATACGAGAACTATGCCTCCAGTAGAATCCTCGACTCGCGCAGTTAAGCTCGGCACCGAATCGAGCGACTGAACTCTCACGGACTTCACTCTCCCAGCTATTTTAGAAGTAGCCCTCCATGGAAGAGAGCCTATCGGAGTAGTTCCGGGAGCAAGCTCGGGAACTAATTCTTCAACTGGAACTTCTTTGCCCCTTTTAAGCTCTCTGTCATCGCTTCTATATTGGATTCGGAGCCTCGAACGCTTTGATTCGCCCCCAGGCACGTGGAACGGCACGATCGTAGCATTTGCATGGGGAAGCTGGGATATCACATCCGCAATAGAATCAGCTGTTCTATCGTGCAGCACTCTCGACCAGACTCTTGGATACGCTCTCCGAGGAAGCAGCACCGTGACCTCTGATTGCTGATCGGCAAGAGCTTCAGCAACTAATTCAAGAGCCGCTCTGCGGAGTCTTCGGTCGACAACCTCGATGAACTCAAGGTCGATCTTTACCGCGGCGAGGCGAGACCACTCTTTCTCGAGCTGACGGGCTTTGGTTGTGTCCAGCACGAAGTGCACAGCTCGAATCTCATCCGGGACAAGGGCCTTTGCATACTGCAAGGCCCTTGCAGTTGCGAGATCGAGCCTATCAACCATG
>DAHVOF010000068.1 GCA_027318945.1 Actinomycetota bacterium
AAGCTGAGCGGGGAATCCTTCGGGGATGCCGGGAAGACTGTCGTCATAGAGGAGGCCATGGAGGGTCCGGAACTCTCGCTTTTGGTTTTATGTGATGGCAGTAGGGCGGTACCTCTTTCGCCTGCTCAGGATTTCAAGAGGATATATGACGGCGACAAAGGACCGAATACCGGCGGCATGGGCGCATACAGCCCGGTTCCCAACGTCGACCGCACGCTGGTGGAACGGATAATGAAGGACTCAATAGAGCCTCTAATAGCAGAGTTCAAAAGAAGGGAAATCGACTACAGAGGCATACTCTATGCCGGGCTCATGCTCACGGAGGATGGACCGCGAATTGTTGAATTTAACATTAGGTTCGGAGATCCGGAGACTCAGGCAGTGGTGCCGAGGGTGAGCAACGACCTGGCTTCCATTCTTCTCGAGGTCGCGTCGGGTGAGCTGCAGACGGAGCCCGAGTTCTTTTCAGAAGCTGTGGTGACGGTGGTGCTGGCGGCCGAAGGATATCCGGTCTTTCCGCGGACCGGCGCCGTCATCAGCGGGGCGGAGGATTTCCAGCCCGAAGGGGTTCAAATCTTTCACGCGGGGACGAAAAGAGCCGATTCGGGCGAACTGGTGGTCGGGGGCGGTAGAGTTCTCAATGTTACTGCCAGAGGAAGAGACATTAGGCATGCGAGGCAGTTGGCATATGATTCGATCGAAAGGGTATCTTTCGAGAAGATGCAGTACAGGAGTGACATTGCGCTTCAGGCAAGCATGCTGGAGAGCACGCCTATCTAATAATGGGCGAGTCCGGAGATTCGGGATGGATGCGAAGTGATCGATAGGTATAGTCCCAAGGAGATATCGGACATCTTTTGCGACCAGTCCCGATTTGCCACTTGGCTGGAGGTCGAGATACTCGCGGCTGAGGCATGGGCGGAGCTTGGCGTGGTTCCGAAGAGCCATGCCAAGGCGGTTAGGGACAAGGCTCCAAAAATTGATGAGGCCTTCGTCGACCTCGTCAACGAGCGCGAGAAAGTTACAAATCACGACGTCGCGGCATTTGTCGACGTGGTTCAATCAAAGATCGGTTTTCCCGAGGGTGCCTGGATTCACTACGGTCTAACTTCGTCAGATGTCGTCGATACCTCCCTGTGCTACTCGATGGCAAAAGGGATGGATGCGGTGATCTCTAAGGTCCAGAATCTCTTGGAGACTCTTGTCGACAAGGCCTTCACCCATTACCGGACAGCGATGCTTGGTCGGACCCATGGCATGGCAGCTGAGCCCACCACTTTCGGCAACAAGCTTGCGCTATGGGCCCTGCAAGTCAATCGAGATCTTTCTCGCCTGGGCAAAGCGAGAGAAGGAATTGCCGTAGGAAAGCTTTCTGGTGCTGTCGGTACCTACTCGAATGTCGATCCACAGGTAGAGGCCTACGTGTGTAGCCATCTCGAGCTCAAGAGTGTGCCCGCCACGCAGGTGATCGCTCGGGATCGGCATGCCGAGGTGATTTATTCACTAACCGCCGTTGCGAGTTCCATAGAGACCTTTGCCACAGAGATTCGGCATCTTCAGAGGACGGAAGTTCACGAGGTCGAGGAGTATTTCAGCCCCGGCCAGAAGGGGTCTTCTGCAATGCCGCACAAGCGCAATCCCATTCTTGCCGAGCGTCTTGTAGGGATGTCACGCGTTATGCGCGGCTACCTTGTCTCTTCTATCGAAGACGTGGCACTATGGCACGAAAGGGATATATCTCATTCTTCCGTGGAAAGGATCATTGTCCCGGACGCGTTTTCGCTTGCCTACTATATGGCGCAGCGTTTTGAGTCGCTGATATCGCGTCTTGTTGTCTACCCCGATCAGATGCTCGAGAACATAGATCGGACGTTCGGGCTGGTTTTTTCGCAGCCTGTTCTGCTGGCGCTGGTTGCTTCAGGATTAAGTCGTGATGACGCATACAGGATCGTCCAGCGTTGCGCTCACGAAGCGTGGGACACCCGCACTTCATTTGCGAGAGTTTTGGCCGATGATCCCGATGTCACCTTAAGCGAGGCGGACCTTTTGAGAGCTATGGATCTTGGAGCCGCCCTGAAGAATGTAGCAAAGACATTCGAAGTTCTTTTGCAAGAGGTTCAGCTGTCCGATTCGAAAAAGCGCGATCTTGCGGCAATGCTTGTAAGTTAAGTTTGAATGCGCTTTAGGCCAGGGAGCGTCGTTACGTCGGCATTCACATAGTTGATCTGCTTCACAGAATCCGCCCAATTTTTTTGCGCATTTATAGATATTTTTTGCCGAGCGCGACAAGAAATTTTGTCTACGACGGCCGAAATTATCGAGCACTAGTTTGACACGGAGGACCGGTGTAGATAGGTTGTTTCTGTGTCGGAAATGCCATTTCCATATAGTGAACCAAGTATTGAAATTCTAGGCTCGGTGAGCAAAGCGCTCGATGTACTAGAGGCATTTTCGCATGACCAGCCAGAGATGGCATTGGGGGAGATTTCCCACAAGGTAAACATGGGAAAGTCCACTGTTCATAAGCTTCTTCAGACGCTTCTGGTTCGCGGATTCGTGGCTCAGGACCCGGAGACGAGGCGTTATCGCCTCGGTCTTCGAAACTGGCAACTCGGCAATCTCGCCGTCAGCACTGTGGACATTCGCAGTTTACTTTTACCTCACTTGAAGCAGCTTGCTGGGCTTACGGGGGAACAGCTGACCCTTTGGGTGCTTGAAAATGGTTGGGCAGTTTGTATTGATCGAATCGAAAGTCGGCACCGGGTTCGCAACTATACAAGCACCGGGACGGTGGAAAGGCCCGAAGACTTTGCTAGCGGCAGGTGCCTCCTCGCGTTCTCAGGTGAGAATGAGACGAAGAAGGCTTTGGAGCGTGTAAAAAAGTTACGCGGTGGGGAGGCTGCGGATCGCCTGGTAACGCGGTTGGACCGCATAAGGGATAGCGGATATGACACGAATCCCGGGGATCTTTGGGAAGAGATAAGAGCAATTGCCGCGCCATTTTTTGATCGCGACGGCGTTGCAGGAGCAATATCCGTGTCTGGTCCTCAGAGCCGTTTTGACGAAAGCGCGATCGAGGCAATGGTGCCACAGCTTATAGATGTCACAAACCAGGTATCGTTTCAGCTGGGTCACGTTGCCGGTGGACATGGTCAAGGATTTGCCAAGCCAGGATGATGAGGCAGAGAATGCGGGGATTACGAGGATTTGACGGATGGTTCTGCGGGAGTCGCGAGCTTGCGAAGCCGTGGCTCGGCCGGCGATGGGTAGAGCTGGGAGCTTGCAGGGGGACGAGTCGCCAAAGGGTTAGCGATTCCCTGGTGGACTGAGAGTTTCCTGCAGTTTGAGGGGGTGGAGCCACACGGAGTGACGAATGCCAAATGTTAATGCCAGTGTTGGCGGGAATCCAGGTACGCCGTCTTTGGTTTCGGCAATTCCAGTGGGAGTCTTGCAGCTTTGGAAAAGCGGTGCTGTGGGCAGTTGCGGAATCTGTGAGTTTTGCACCGCTCGGCAATATGTGGGGTACCACCGGCTCACCGGGAAGCAGGACATTGCGCATACCCGAGGGCTGGATTAATTATTAGTGTGGTTTATCAGGTCGGATCACATCCGGTCGAACGATCTGGGGGATTGGTCGCCAAAGGTGGGATTTCGAGAGTTGAGGGGGAATTAATGAATTTTAGAAGTGTCAGTGCAGGTTCCGGAAAAATCAAACTTCTTGCCGCTCTCGGCAGCATGTCGCTCCTTGTGGCGGCGTGTGGTAGCAGTGGAAGCTCGAGCACCACTACCTCTAACGCAGGAGCATCGGCAAGTTCTACAACGCAGGCAAGTCTGGCTCCGTACGTGTTCCACGCCGATCTTTCTGAAACGGGTCAAGGCTCGTTCCTGGGGTCGCGTGAGGTCAAAGCTCTTACCGGTCTCGTGTCATATCTGAATGCGAAGGGTGGGATAAAGGGGCACAAGATTCAACTGGAGATCCAGGATAACCAGTCGAGCCCTGCAACTAGTGTTTCGATCGCAACGCAATGGGTTTCGCAGGGAGTGCCGTTCATTTTGAACGGAAGCATAGCCGCGGCCGCGAAGGCGGTGGATGCTTTGGCAACCGCAAATGGACCCGTAATCTGGGATCTGACTCCGGTCAATCCAGCGCCGGCGAACAGCTTCATATTTTCCTCGGGGATCTCCTACAAACTTGACCTTGAGGCTGTTTTGAACATGTTGAAGGCCAAGGGACTGTCCAAAGTGGCATTTCTCAACTCAACCGATGTCAGCGGAGCAAGCGGATGGCCGGTTATGCAGTCCCTTCTATCTCAGTCGACATACAGCGGCATTCAGGTAGTAAGCCACCAGACCTATGACCCGACTGCGGTGAATGTGACCACTCAAATGTCGGTTATCAAGGCTGCCAATCCTCAGGCACTTATAATTTGGACGACTGGAACTCCCTTTGGCACGGCACTTCAGGCTCAGAAGCAGTTGGGACTGGATGGTCTTCCAACGTTCACCAGTGGGGGCAATGCGGTTGCCGGTGAAATGCAGCACTTGGCGAGCATTCTTCCCGCCAATCTGTACTTTCAGAGCGGGCCGCTGTACCTCTCGCCCTCCAGCCTTCCAAGCAGCCTGACTTCTCCGGTTTCGACCTTCCAGTCGATTGTCGCTAAGGCGGGAGGTCATCCCAACGATGGTTGGGGCTTGGCTTACGGTCCGGCTCAGATACTTGTCGCCGCGCTGGACCAGCTTGGTGTGAGCGCTACTGCGCCGCAGATCAAGAGCTTTATTGAGCAACAATCCAATTTCCCTAGTATCTATGGCGTCTACCACATGAGCAATTCGGATCACAGCGGGATAACGCTGCAAAGCGTGTACATGACCACTTGGAATGGAACGCAGTTCGTTCAGGCTTCTGGCCCTGGCGGAGCGCCCCAATAGCATTGACGGTTCGTCCGATCTTCGAGGCGAACTTGAACTCGAGTGGAGGAGCGCCCATGTGCGTTTTCGGCCATACTGCGTCGGACCGTGCGGGGAGATCCTCCATTTCCAAGTCGTACAGCTCACGGAGTTCCATCCTCCACCTGTGGAGGCGTCTAGATCTCGGATTCCGGCTGGGCACCGGCCGGACTGGAGCGACCACGGCCCGGTTGTTTGCAGATTCACTTGCCGCGTTCATTCGGCCAATAAACAAGAGCATTAGGAGTTGATTTCTTATGGAAAATAACGATTTCCGTAGCTTCCTTTCAACAATCGAGGCCTCCGGCGACCTGGTCCAGGTTGACGATCAGGTGGATTGGGACCAGGAGCTTGCTGGAATCGGGCGTCTTAGCTGCGAAAAGGATGGGCCGGCGTTCCTTTTCAATAATGTGAAGGACTACTCCCCCGAATGGCGAGTGGCTACAAATCCCATCGCTACTTGGCGCCGCCTAGCCGTAGCGTTGAATCTTTCTCCCGACATTCCGCTGAGGGAGCTTTATCAAGCCTATGCGGAGCGCGAGACGGTGATGATTCCTCCGAGGATCGTCGATGACGGGCCATGCAAGGAAGTGAAGATATTTGGCGAAGAGGTGAACCTGTTTGATCTGCCAGTGCCGATGGTGCACGAGGGCGATGGCGGCCGCTACTTGGGCACGTGGGATCTTGTGGTTTCAAAGGATGCCGACTCGGACTGGGTGAACTGGGGAATGTACCGTTTCATGATTCATACTGAGCGCATTCTCACCGGCTATCCAAGGCCTACAAGCCATCTGGGGAAAATGTTGCTAGATGGCTACGTTCCCAAAGGTGCCAGGATGCCGATCGCAATCGTGATAGGGGCCGACATTCCAAGCCATATCGCGGCTGCAGCCACGTTCAGGATCTCGGGCAGCGAAGCAGAGCTTGCTGGCGGGCTTGGCGGTCGGCCGATCGAGCTGGTTAAATGCGAGACCTCCGATCTTATGGTTCCCGCCTCCTCTGAGATTGTGGTAGAGGCCGAGGTATATCCAGATCGAATCGCTCAGGAAGGTCCTTACGGAGAGTATCCGGGCTATAGAAGCGGCGAGATGGGGAACTCTCTTTGCGCCCGCGTTACGGCAGTCACGCATCGCAAGGATCCCATCCTGACTCTCGATACAACCGGGTTCAAGGATTCGAGCGCGACAACGACGTCGATTTCGGGTGCCATTGCAATTAAGCGACGGTTGGAGAAGCATGGCGTGCCTGTCGTGGATGTCTACATTCCTCCCGAGAGCGGTGTGCACCTGGCAGTCGTGTCAGTGAAACGAGGTGGTGCAGAGATTGCGCGCAACGTGGTGGAGATCCTTACGGCGCGAAGGGCTTTGATTTCGAAGATCATAATTGTTGACGCAGATGTCGATGTTTTTGACATGTCCGCGGTCGTTCACGCGTTCGCTACGAAGTGCCATCCGGACCGTGGAACACACATCCATCGCTATGAGGGACGGGCGAATGCGCTGACACCTGCATACAGCCTCGAGGAAAGGGTCTCGCATTCTGGCGCCACCGTCGCATTCGACTCCACGTGGCCGCCTGACTGGCCGAGGGAGACGACCCCCATACGCGCGACTCTTGATTCGATGTATTCACCTGAGATTCAGAAGCTTGTCACAGAGCGCTACAAGCTGCTCGGCAGATAAAGGAGTAATTTATGGGACGCGAGTATGAAACCTTCCTCCGTGACCGCGAGTTTGTGCTTTCGGGTCGCGAATGCATACTGACATTGCGAGACCTGTCTCCTGGGAAGATGAAGTATCGAGGTATTAATGTCAGGGCGGTGGTGTCAAGTCCCCCTGTTCCAGGAGAGCCCATTCTCTGGGTTCGCTCCGTTGTCGGCTTGAAAGATCCGGATCCCTGCAGCGTGAGAATAGTTGAGGAGTTGCCCGACACTTTTGAAGGAAGACCTTATAGCGATTATTTCGCTGCTCTTGAGCGTGCTCAGGGATGATGGAAACAATAACCCAGGCGGTCGTGCGGCATTCCTGGGATAGGCCTGGCAAGGTTGCGCTGACCGATGAGAAGACATCTTTGACCTGGCTCGAAGTCAAGACATGGATGGACCGGGCCGCTGGCTGGCTGGCCAGATTGGAGCTGGAGAGGGGCTCGTTGGTTTTGGGCTGGCTCCCGAACTGTCTCGAGTGGCACCTGCTTCGCTTCGCTTGTGAGAGAGCCGGGCTTTTCTGGGTTCCGGTTCCGACAAGCCAGGGGATGCGGGAGCTCACTTCGATACTGGAAAGGACGAGACCTCGCGTCCTAGTGACAAAGCATATGTTCAGGGATCACGACTATAGCTTTGAAGCCGGTCAGCTTTGTGCGCGTCTTGGGCTCGACCCAGTGCGAATCACACTCCCCGACGATGGGTTGCTGGACCTGCCCGGTGAGGCTCCTGACGCAGCGCTGGAGTTGCGCCTGGAAGAACCTGCCCACGCTTTGCCCACCTCCGGGACGGAAGGTATTCCAAAGCTGGCGGTATACACCCTCGCAGCAGCTTGCATGCGTGGCCATGCCCAATCGAGGCTTCTGGAGCTATCAGCAGATGATGTGATCTTGGTGCTTTCGCCAGGTACTGGTCCTGCAAGAGCCGCTTGGCTGGCAGGACCATTTGCCGGCTCATGTGTAGTTGCACTGCCAAAATTCGGATCCGAAGCGGCGTTGTCGCTGGCTGAAAAGGTGAATGCGACAATGGTTTGCGGGACTCCTGCTCAGCTTGCAATGCTCGCCGCCAAACTCGATAACGCCGATCTTTCACACTTGCGCATTTGGTATACGGCCGGATCGGTGGTTCCCCCTACTCTTGTGGAGGAGCTGGAAACCAGGACGTCGGGAATTGTGATCTCGACCTACGGAGGTTCGGACTTCGGTGGCTGGTCGTCTGCGGATCTTTCCAGTTCGCGGGAGGTCCGACAGAATACTGTGGGCCGACCGCGAGGAGACACCGAGTTCCAAATAATCAATGATCAGGGGACTGAGGTTGATCGTGGGGAGATTGGAGAGCTCGTCGGTCGTGGGCCGTGCGCAGTGAGCGATTTTATCGGCGATGAGGGGAGACAAGCTTGGAGAGACGGGTGGTTCCACACCGGTGACCTAGCGAGATTCGACCCGGAGGGCAATCTAGTGATCGTCGGGAGAATCAAAGAGGTGATTATACGCGGCGGCGACAAGGTGAGCCCGGTGGAGATCGAAGCGCTCCTTCGGACTCACTCGATGGTAGCCCAGGTTGCGGTGATCGGGGTTTCCGATCCGGTTATGGGGGAGCGGATCTGCGCCTTCATCGTGCCTTGCGATAACGATGCGCCACCGGATCTTGAAGATTTTCGTTGCTTCCTCGAGGACAAGGGGTTGGCGCGCTATAAATGCCCCGAACGCGTAGTTGTTCTCGAAGCCATGCCTACCGTAGGGGACAAGATCGATCGTCTCACGTTGGCAAAGTTGGCCGGTTAGCCCCGTTGAACAACAGTGCGTGGCCGGAGCGGCGAATCTGGATTCTCTCGTAGCTCGTTTTCTCCATCCGCAACAGGTCGGCGTACCTGCTGTGTTGTCAGAACCGGAGTATTGCTCTTGCTCTGGCCGGTACAGAGTACTACGTGCCGACCTGTCATATTCTCCGATAAAATTCGGCCGTCCACGGCCGTCGTTCCACCAGGCCTCCAAACTAGAACGAGCAATCCAGGACAGGCTCTGGTCTCTACAGCCGCCGGCTCACTGATTCGAAGAACTTCGTCAATCAAGCATTGGAGTTTGTGCTGCGAAGGCCTGTCAAGGATGTTTGCACCATGCCAAGGTTTGCTTTGACGCCAATGCCGGGAATGTGCTGGGTAGATTTAACGCACTTTCTTGGATTCACGATGGGGTGTTTTTTTATTTTGTGGACGTGTGAATATTGTCCGCTAGAAAAATAAAAATCGAGAGCTAGCTTTCGATGGCTAGCTCGGGAGTCTGGGAAGTCTCAACGGGTATTTCCACGCTCGTGCCGTGTGGCCGCTCAGCAGCTTCAAGAATTGAGCGTCCGCGGCTAAGGACCACGATGCCTCCTATCACTGCTATGGCGCCGAGGTAAAATGGCAGGTGAACGTTGTATGCACTTGCTAGTTTTGCTGCCACGAACGGTGCAAGTCCACCTCCGATGAACCTGACAAAGCCGTATGCTGCTGAAGCCAGGGGTCGCTCAACTGGAGAAACGAGCATCACTGCTTGAGTTGTGAGGGTGTTGTTAATTCCAACAAATATCCCGGAAGTTATCACAGCCACAATTAGAACGGTCTTATCTGAAGTGAAAGTGGCAATTGCGGTAAGGTCTACTGCCATGAGCGCGAGGTTTACGTAGAGGGTTCTGGCGGTGCCAAATCGGGCCTGGAGCCTTTGAGCGAAGAAGACGGCAAAGATTGCGACCAGGATTCCCCATCCGGTGAACGTGTAGCCGAGCTTGTGGATGCTGAGGTGCATCGGGAATGGGGTGTACGCTAGCAGTGTGAAGAAGCCCCAGTTATAGCAGAGGGCCGTCAAGCTCATGATGAGCAGACCTCTGTGTTTCAGGGCCTTGAGCGGATCCGTGAGTGAGGTTCGTCGGACAGGTTTGGGGCCGTTCTCAACAAGGACGATGGTTGCGATCAGCGATATTGTCATCAATGTCGTGACACCGAAAAATGGTCCTCTCCACGAAATGCCGCCCAACTCGCCTCCGACTAGGGGTCCGAGCCCGATTCCCACGCCGAGCGCCGTTTCGTAAAGTATTATGGCGCCGGAAAAGCCTCCACTTGCCGAGGCGACGATGACCGCGAGGGAAGTCGCGATGAAGAGTGCATTGCCGATTCCCCAGCCAGCACGGAAACCGACTATCCCTCCAATGCTGTTGGAGGCGCCCGCTAGGGCGCTAAAAGTCACTATGAGGATTAGTCCAGCTACGAGCGTGTATTTGGCCCCGATTCTGCTCGATACCCATCCAGTGATCAGCATCGCTACGGACGTCACGAGGAGGTAGCTGGTGAATAGAAGCTCCACGCTGCTAGGGCTTGCGTGCAGCTGGCTTGCCAGGGCGGGAAGGATGGGGTCGACGAGGCCGATTCCCATAAAAGACACGACGCACGCGAATGCGACCGCCCACACTGCCTTGGGTTGTTTAAACGGGCTTGATTGCTTTGAGTATGGCGAATTCATGAGGCGCTGCCCCGTTGCATCGGCAGCTCGGTTTGCGATCCAGAAATACCAGCGGCTCGCCGCAATCTCGAAATGGCGGGAAGAGCGTCTAAAAGAAGGCGAGCTTGCTCGTTTGGTAGTTCGGCTATCAGGTCGGCAAGACGCTCGGTTCCGACCTGCTTTCGCCGGCTGAGATAGGACCTGCCTGCATCAGTAAGGGAGATCAAGGTCGCTCGACGGTCGTTGTTGTCTCGGCGGCGCTCGACCAGACCTTGCCTCTCTAGTCTGTCCACTAGCAGCGTCATCGAAGGTTGTGCTACTCCTTCAAGGTCGGCGAGGCGCGTTATGCGCAGAGGGCCAGAATCTGCGAGCGTGTTTAATGTTGCTACCCCCGTCTTGCTCATATCCCTTGGCATGTTATGAATGACTGAAATCATTAGCGAGTAAAGCGACGACGCGAGTTCTTCGGCTGGCGTGGCTAGAAGCGACTCTTTAGTGGTCATTAGAAAAGCATAGCTTAGCCTATGTAATAATTACCAGTCCAACTCTTGTAATTATGGGATTTCTAGTCACTCCTTGCTAACCAGAAGGATTTGCGAAGGCCTGGCTCGTTGAACTTTGGGTGGCTATGTCGAGTTGGCTGTCGGGTTAGGCTCCGACGTCGACTCCGCGATAATCGGTTCTAACTTTTATGAGAGTGGGGCATTCGGCCACGCTAAACTAAGTGCGCGTAGAGTACTTCCAGGCGGTGATGAAACCGAC
Source organism: Actinomycetota bacterium (assembly GCA_027318945.1). Taxonomy (GTDB): domain Bacteria; phylum Actinomycetota; class Acidimicrobiia; order Acidimicrobiales; family Acidimicrobiaceae; genus SCQM01. The sequence continues at coordinate 10,885 of DAHVOF010000068.1, forward strand.
TGATCTTGTTTGCAGGAAAAATGTTTGGAATTGTACGTCCGCATTACCGGGCGCCAGATTGCAAGTTTGGCCGTTTCGCAATTTGCTTTGCTCCCCCGATTGATCAGAGAGAGATTTGACACTGCAGCTTATTCACCAAGGAAAAGTACGGAATCTTTACCGGGTAGGTTCTCCCAGCGACAAGCTTCTTTTGATGGTCGCATCGGATCGGGTTTCAGCGTTTGACGTAGTCATGGCGGAGGAGATCCGGGACAAGGGGAAAGTTCTCACGTCCATGAGCACATTCTGGTTTGAATACCTTAGCGACCGGTTTTCTAGTCACCTTGTCACAGCCAGTCCTAGCGAAGAGCAGATAGGCATGAAGCTACCTGAGGAATTTCGCGGCCGGGCAATGCTTGTAAGGGAAGCGGTAATGCTTCCCATCGAGTGTATCGTGAGGGGCTACCTCGCAGGGTCCGCACTAAGGGAATACAATTTCTCGCAGACCGTGCACGGAAT
>DAHVOF010000077.1 GCA_027318945.1 Actinomycetota bacterium
CGACCTCTTCATAATTCATCACGACCATCCTCTCGAAGCCCTTTTCAACCCACAAGATATACCTTGAAATACCTACTTAGTCCACTTAACCCGAGTCTGAACGCCAATGCCAAATTGACCGATGTTGGCCGAAACATCATCTGGATATCGGCCGTCAGACCCCCCTGTCACCCTCTAAAGTGTGGATGACTGTGGCGACCAGTCTTATTTTTCGAACCGAGGCTTTGATAGGGGGACGATGGCCTCAAACCGTCAAGCTAACAAGAACGACTCTGATTCCGGTCAGTTGACAAAAGGTGCTCTGTCGCTTCGCGACTCGGTGATAATGGGAGTAGCAGGGGTTGCTCCCGCTTACACTATCGCTGCATCGACCGCAGCGCTCACTGCAGCAGTGGGCTTGGGCGCTCCCGCCTCCCTTCTCTACTGTGGCATAGCCATGTTCGGAATCGTGTGGGCTTTTCATTTCCTCGGGACCTCAGGCGCCAGCGCCGGCGCAAGCTACACCTGGGTTCGGAACTCGATTCATCCAATCCTCGGATATGTCGCTGGCTGGTCGATGATCGTATCCGCTCTCATTTTTTTGGTCGCTGGCACGATACCAGCCGGATCGCTCGCGGTCGGACTCGTTTCCCAATCGCTGGCAAACAACGTTCCGGTGGTAGGGGCGGTTGGCGTGGTCGTCTTTATCTTGATGATCGCCGCAGTTGGAGCCGGTGTAACCATAACCGCCAGACTTCAGATCTTTCTGACGTCGATTGAACTTGTTTTGCTTGTGGTTTTCGCTGCACTGATGGTGATCCACGGTTCCCGAGCCAACGGTTTTCGATGGTCCTGGCTCAGCCCCGCCATCTTCCGTGGTCCGTCTGGATTCTTCGACGGTGCCCTGGTGGCGGCATTTTACTACTGGGGATGGGACGTCACCGCAAATCTCAGCGAAGAAACGGCCAAGCCGACTCGCAATCCTGGCCTAGGAGCGCTTATCGGCGTGGCACTGGTGTTCTCCATATTCGAGATCTTCACGATAGGTACTAACATCGTGCTGACATCTGGTGAGATACACGCCCATGCCGCTGACGTCCTCGGAATCCTAGGCCAGACCGTCTGGCCCGGCATTGGCGGAAAAACAATAGTAGTTGCTGTAGTTTTATCCACGGTCGCGACACTCGAGACTTCGATAATTCAGGTCAGCCGCACGTTGTACGCGATGGGACGCGATGGAACCCTTCCCAGATCACTGGGCCAGATCAACCGCATTTCTCGGACTCCGCTCAGGGCGACCATAATCGTCGGCACGGTTCCACTGGCTCTGTTCTTTGGCGCACTATTCATAGGGTCGGTCGGAACGATTCTTCAGGATGCAATCAACGCAGTCGGCCTTCAGATAGCCGTCTACTACTCTCTCGCCGGATTCGCTGTCGTCTTTTCCTACCGCAAATCGCTCTTCAGCTCTCCTAAGCTCTTCATCTTCGCAGGCCTCTGGCCGTTGCTCGGAGCCGTCTTCATGGTCGTAATGTTTGCAGTGACGCTCCCACACCTCAATCTGACAACTCAAGTGGTCGGCATTGGCGCTCTCCTTCTTGGCACTGTCCCTGCAGCAATCGCTTGGGGTCACCAACGACACGATCTTTCTGCGCCAATATTAGGGAACAAAGCAGCAACAGGCACCGATTGACTGATTGGCGCAACGAAGCATCCATTAGGGCGGACAAAGACGGCGCTCGCGGTGCAGCTCTTGCGGGATTTGGTACGACATCACACCCCGAAAATGGGCTGACACCGTAAGCATCCTGCAGCTACCCTGAGAATGCCGTCACACCGGCACTTCCAAAGCACAGCTTCGATGCCCGCTTTCTCTGCATCCTCGGGCGCCATAGAGAAGCCTCTGGCGAAACAAGTCGCCTTAGAAGGACGACCTTAGCTAACCCAAGCCGAAACAGCTTGTAAAAGCTCGACAGCTCGGTCGGCTTTGTGGTCCACAAGGACGCATGCGGACACCGCAGGCAGTTCCGGCCCAGGCCCACAAATCGACCCGAAAGCCCCTCAAAGGATCGGTAGCATAAGTTGCCTGTTTTTTCAACGACCCTCTCCCATAATTGAGGGGAGGATGCTAAGATCTATCCCTCCGAATTCTGGCACCAGTTAGAAAACGAGCGATTTTATTGTCACCGGAAT